>JBBQMB010000048.1:0-18293 GCA_038328515.1 Sphingomonadales bacterium | reverse complement strand
GGTGCGGCGGGTTTAGCGCTTTCCTCTCCTTTGGGGGGGGAGAGGCGACTCGCCGACTTCGGAGAGCGGGTGAGGGTGTTCTCTTGCCTAGCCACAAAAGAGCCACTCTCACCCGCCGCGCGAAGGCGCGCGAGTCGCCTCTCCCCTCAAGGGAGAGGGAGGCGCTTACGGCTTGACGAATTTCAGCGTCATGCGGTCGCTTTCACCGATGGCGGTGTATTTGGCCTTGTCGGTATCGCCTTCGGCATAGTTGGGCGGCAGCGTCCAGACGCCATTGGGATAGTCTTTCGTGTCCTTGGCATTGGCGTTGACGTTCGACGCGCCGACGAATTTGAACCCGGCGTCGGCGGCGAGTTTCTTGACGTAGGACATTTTCATGTACCCGCTCGAGGTCATCAGCGCATCGGGCTTGTCTTCGGGCAGGCGGTGTTCGACGATGCCGAGGGTGCCACCCTTTTTCAGCGCCGCAAAAAATGCCTTGAAAGCATCGGGGGCAAAGCCGCCCATGTGCCAGTTATGGACGTTGCGAAAGCTCAGCACCGCATCGGCGCTGCCGGCGGGGGCAATGTCCATCGCGCCCTTGGCAAAGACGCTGACTTTGGTCGAGCCATAGACGGCGGGGTTGGCGGCGAGTCGGTCGCCAAAGCTTTTCACCCCGGCAGCGGTCCGTTCGTTGGCGGCCGGGTTGCTGCCGGCGGCATAAAGCGTGCCCTTGGCGCGCAGATAGGGGGCGAGCACGTCGGTGTACCAGCCGCCCGATGGCGAGATTTCGACGACCGTCATGTCGGGCTTGATGCCGAAAAACTTCAGTGTCTGCGCCGGGTGGCGATAGGCATCGCGCGCCTTGCTGGCTTCCGAGCGATGGGCACCGGCCAGGGCTGCATCAAAAGGCGCGGCTACCGCCGGTGCGGCGAGCGTGATGGCGGCAGTGAGGGCGAACAGGGTTTGACGCAACATGGCAATCTCCAGGGCTGGCCGCGGGTTGGCGGCTTGGTTTCGTCTGGAGACTCGATTAGCGCGCTATGATGGACTCGCAAAACACAATCGCGCTTTTGGTTGGTGGAATCGTGCTTGCCACAGTCGCCAGCCTTGGCGATCAGGCCCGCCGCCGCGCGCCCTTGGCGTGGCACGCCTATATCCCTTGGCATGCGATGATCTTTGGTGGCGTGGCGGCGGCGTTGTTCGGCGCGGTGCATCTTTATGGACTGGCGCGCGCCGGCGGTTTCTAAACGGCGATTAGGCTCAACGCGGCTTCACCATCAATTTGCTGCCATTGCCGGCCAGCGCTGCCGTTTCCCTGTGTCTGACCGATAGGGAAGCGTTTGTATGTTGTTGCGTTGCTTAAGCCTTTTGGCGCTCGCGGGGGCGCCTGCCGCTGCCGTTACATTTACCAGCACCCCCGGTGCTCCCGATCCGGGGCTGGCCAAAGGCCAATCGCTGCTGGTCAGTTTCGATGTCGCCAATGCCGCTGGGGTGCGCGATTCCAGTCGCGGCAATGTCATCACGGCAGCGGGGTCACGCGGCGGCGTGCGCGCCGCACCGGCGGGTATCGGCAACAGCGTCTATCGCTCGATCGGCGCTGGCGGGGAAAGCGTTTTCGATTTCTCGGGCTTCACGCGCGGCCAGGGGCTGTTGAACCTCAGCGTTTATTGGGGGTCGATCGACAAATATAATTTCGTCGATTTGCTCGATGTGACGGGGCGCAACATTTACACGATCGGCGGCGCTGCGTTTCCGCTCGCCAATGGCAACCAGACCGCATCTGCCACCAACCGCCGGGTGTTTTTCGATTTCCGGCCCGAGGAAAAGGTGACAGCGGTGCGGTTTAGGTCTGATGGCGAGGCGTTTGAATTCGACAATATCGGCGGCACGGCCGTGGTGCCCGAGCCTGAGGATTGGGCGCTGCTGATCATCGGTTTTGCGCTGATTGGCATGATGGCGCGGCGGCGGACCCGGGCGGCGATGGCGAATGCCTAGACTCGATTGCAGTTTGATTGAAGCGCCCCCCTCTCCCGCAGGCGGGAGAGGGGGGCGCTTCAACTTGAATGAAACCGTGTCTAACGCAGGAACGGTGCCGCCACCTCGGGCGGTACCCGCACGGCGCGGTTGCTGTGGGTATCGACCAACGCCCACACAGTCATCGCCTGCGCCCGCAGCGTGCCGTCGGCGCCGGTGATATCGACAAATCGGTCGAAACGCGCGCCCTTGGGAGTGCCGACCCAGGTGGTCAGGGTCAGGCTTTCCCCCACCAAAGTGGCGCGGCGATAATCGATCTCGTGGCGGGTCACCACCCAGATGAAGCGGTCGATATCCGCAGGCCGCGCCACGGCCCGCCAATGCGCCGTCGCCACATCCTGCACCCAGCGCAGATACACCGTGTTGTTGACATGGCCGAGTTCATCGATGTCCGCCGCCGCAGCGACGACTGATATCGCAAAGCCGGTGCGGTCAGCGGGGGGTGGCATTGCCCGCCAGCCCGAACTGATCGAGGATGAAGGCATATTCCTCGGCGGTTTCATGCAGCGCGGCAAAGCGCCCCGATTTGCCGCCATGGCCGGCGCCCATATTGGTCTTGAGCATCAGAATGTTATTGTCGGTCTTGGTGGCGCGCAGTTTTGCGATCCATTTCGCCGGTTCCCAATAGGTGACGCGCGGGTCATTCAGCCCGGCGGTGATCAGCAGCGGCGGATAGGCTTGCGCACTGACATTGTCATAGGGGCTGTAGCTTTTGATCAGGTCATAATCGGCCTTGCTGATGATCGGGTTGCCCCATTCGGGCCATTCGCCGGGCGTCAGCGGCAGGCTGTCATCGAGCATGGTGGTGAGCACATCGACAAAGGGCACATGGGCGGCGATGGCGCGCCATTGTTCGGGGTTGGTGTTGACGATCACCCCCATCAACTCGCCACCGGCGCTGCCGCCGCTGGCCGAGATATTGCCAGTGGAAGTCCAGCCGGCGGCGACCAGGCCTTTGGCGGTATCGACGAAATCATTGAAGGTGTTGGTGCGTTTGGTGTGCTTGCCATCGAGATACCAGCGATAGCCCATGTCATCACCGCCGCGGATATGGGCGATGGCAAAGGCCATGCCCCGATCGAGCAGGCTGAGGCGATTGGCGGAGAATTGCGGCGGCGTGGCGATGCCATAGGCGCCATAGGCATAAAGGTGGATCGGCGCGCCCGCGCCTTTTTTGAAGCCCTTTTTATAGACAATCGAGACCGGCACTCGCACGCCATCGCGCGCAGTGATGAACAGCCGCTCGGTGACATAATTGCCGGCATCATAGCCCGAGGGCACTTCCTGGACCTTGCGGGTGATCAGTCGGCCGGTTGCCACCTCATAATCGAACACCGTCGCCGGGGTGACCATCGAGGTATAGCTCAGCCGCAAAAGCGGCGCATCGGGCTCGGGGTTGGCGCCGATGCCGGCGGTGTAGGAGGCCTCTGCAAACGGCACGATGGTTTCGCTGCCATCGTCGCGGCGCAAGCGCACCTGATCGAGGCCATCATGGCGAGCACTGATCGCGAGGTAGGAGGCAAAAGCAGCATGGCCGCGCAGATAGTCGCGATCCGATGGCGCGATGAATTCGTGCCAGTTACCGGGGGCCGTGAGCGAGGCTGTGACGATGCGGAAATTGGGGTGGGTATCGTTGGTGCGGATGTACAGGGTTTCGCCGCGCACATCGACATCATAGGTCACCTCGGCCTTCCGGGCGCGCACCAGCAGCGGCGGCGTTTCGGGGGCTGATGCCGCCACCAGCCGGACTTCGCTGGTGGCATTGTCGCCGGTGGTGATAATCAGCCAGCGCCGGTCCTGGCTGCGCTCGACGCTGACGCCGAAGCCGATGTCGGCGGTTTCGGCATAGAGCGTCGCATCTTCGCCGGTCTGGCCGAGGCGGTGCAGGCGGATTTTCACCCGCCGCCACTGGTCGTTGACTTCGGTCCAGGCGAGGCCGTTTGAATCCGCCGTCCACACCGGCACGCCGACGCTTTTATCGGTAATGGTTTCAATGTCCTGCCCGGTGGCGATATCGCGCACCACCAGCCGGAAGCGTTCAGCGCCATTGTCATCATAAGCATAGGCGAGCTTGGTGCCATCGGGGCTGACGGCGGTGCCGGCGAGGCGGAAATAATCCTTGGCGCCAGCCAGTTGCGTTTCGGACAGGATGATCGCTTCAGCGCCGCCGCCGGCCGGCCGCCGCAACCAGGTGCGATATTGCGCGCCGGGTTCGAACCGCCACCAATATTCAAACGCGCCGCTGCTGACCGGCACGCTGGCATCATCCTGTTTGACCCGGGCTTTCAATTCTTCGAAAATCGTGTCGGTGATGCCTGCCAGCGGCGCGGATTTCGCTTCGAAATAGGCGTTTTCGGCCCTGACATAGGCCAGCACATCGGCATCATCGACGACCGGATAGCTTTGGTCCTTGAGCCAGAAATAATCATCCGACAGCGTTTCGCCGTGCCAAGCCTTAACGTGCGGGCGTTTTGCCGCAACCGGCGGCGAAAGGGTCGAATCGGCGGTCATGCGGGCTTGGCTTTCAAAAAATCGGCAGGGTGAGAAACAGCAGGGCAAGGACGGGTCGCCACATGGGCTCGAGGCTCCAAAGCTGGCGCAAAAGCGGCGGCGCGCCTATGGTTGGCGGGTCAACCTAATGCGAGAACATGCAATGTCCACCATCAAGGACCGTCTGGTCGCCCTCAATGCGCAACTCAGCGATGACCGGCTGAGCGGCTTTGTCATTCCGCTGACCGACGAACATATGAGCGAATATGTCGGCAGCTATGCCCAGCGGCTCGAATGGCTGACCGGCTTTGGCGGTTCGGCGGGCAGCGCGGCGGTGCTGGGCGCCAAGGCGGCGATTTTCACCGATGGCCGTTACACGCTGCAAGTGCGCCAGCAGGTGCCGGGCGACCTGTTCGATTATCAGGATGTGCCGCAAACCAGCGCGGCGCAATGGCTCGCCGATCATGCCGGCGCGGGCGACCGCATCGGCTATGATGCCTGGCTGCACACCCATGGCTGGGTGGTGACGACGGCGCGTTTGCTCAAGCAAAAGGGTGCCGAACTCGTTGCGGTCACCGCCAACCCCATCGATGCCATCTGGCGTGATCGCCCGGCGCCCAGTGCCGCGCCCTTGAAGGTGCAGCGCGATGAAGATGCCGGGCGCGGCGCTGCCGACAAACGCGCCGAAATCGCCGCCTGGCTGGCAGCGCGCAATACTGATGCCGTGGTGATCAGTGCGCTCGATTCGATCGCCTGGCTGCTCAATGTGCGCGGTGCCGATGTCAGCCACACGCCGGTGGCGCTGGCCTTTGCCATCGTCCATGCCGATGCCAGCGTCGATCTGTTCATTGCGCCCGAAAAATTGACGCCCGACGTGCGCGCGCATTTGGGCGACGCAGTGCGCACCCGGCCGCGCGCCGATTTTGCGGCGGCGCTGACCGGTTTTGCCGGCAAGACGGTGGCGGTCGATCCGGCCAGTGCGGTGGCGGCGATCTTTGCCGGGTTGAGTGATGGCGGGGCCAAGGTCATCGAAGCGCGTGATCCGTGCCTGTTGCCCAAGGCGATCAAGAACCCGGTGGAGATTGCCGGCACGATTGCGGCGCATCGCCGTGACGGCGCGGCGCTGACGCGGTTTTTGCACTGGTTCGATGGCGAAGCGCGCCACGGCGGCCTTAATGAATTGAGCGCGGCGGCAAAATTGCAGCAATTTCGCGAAGCCACCAACATGCTCGAAGATTTGAGCTTTGATACGATTTCTGCGGCCGGGCCCAATGGTGCCAGCCCGCATTACCGGGTGAACGAACAAAGCTGCCTGCCGATCAAGATTGATGAAGTCTATCTCGTCGATTCGGGTGGCCAGTATCGCGACGGAACCACCGATGTGACGCGCACGATGATCGTCGGCACCCCGACGGCGGAAATGCGCGATCGGTTTACCCGCGTGCTCAAGGGCCATATCGCCCTGGCGCGCGCGGTCTTTCCGGCGGGCACGCGTGGGGTCCAACTCGATTCGCTGGCGCGGCAGTATCTGTGGGCGGCGGGGCTCGATTATAACCACGGCACCGGGCACGGGGTCGGCAGCTTCTTGTCGGTCCATGAAGGCCCGCAGCGCATTGCCGCGGCGTGGAGCAGCCAGCCGGGCAATGACGAGCCGCTGCAGGCGGGCATGATCCTGTCGAACGAGCCGGGGTATTACAAGGCGGGCGAATATGGGATTCGCATTGAAAATCTCGTGCTCGTCGAGCCGCGCGAGGTGCCGGGCGCCGAAAAGCCGTTGCTGGGCTTTCGCGAACTGACGCTGGCGCCGATCGACCGCAACCTGATTGATGCCGCGTTGCTCGATGACGCCGAACGCGGCTGGCTCGATGCCTATCACGCCCGGGTCGCCAGCGAGATCGGGCCGCAACTCGATGATGCCGGCCAGGCGTGGCTGGCAGCGGCCACCGCGCCGATCTGACGCGGTTTCGGGCGGCGGGGCGCGTGGTAGCTTTTGGGACTTTCAGGAGATGATTCGATGTTGAAAACTGCTGTCGCCGCCGCTGCTGCCATGGTTCTGATCGCCGCCGCGCCGGCAGGCGTCACATCGGCGTATCAGTTCAACATGAAGACCATCGATGGCAAGCCGATGCCGTTTGCCCAATACAAGGGCAAGGTGCTGCTCGTCGTCAACACCGCCAGTTTTTGTGGCTTTACGCCGCAATATGAAGGGCTTCAGAAACTTCAGGACAGTTACAAGGCCAAGGGCTTCACCGTCATCGGCGTGCCATCGGGTGATTTTGGCGGGCAGGAGTATGAGAAGGCCGGCGAGATCAAGGAATTTTGCGAATCGAAATTCGGCATCAAATTCCCGCTGACCGAAAAAAGCGTCGTTTCGGGCGCCAGCGCGGCGCCTTTTTACCGCTGGGCCGCCGCTACCCTGGGTGCGAACCAGACGCCGCAATGGAATTTCCACAAATATCTGATCGGCCGTGATGGCAAGCTGATCGCGGCGTTCCCGTCCAAAGCAACGCCGATGTCGGCCGAAGTCACTGGCGCTGTCGCAAAGGCGCTGGCAGCGAAGGGTTAGATTTGGTTGAATTGCTTGTCATGCCAGCCTGCGCTGGCATGACGATCTTGTTTGAATGAAATCGATGTTAGCCCTGTGCGGCTTCCGGCGGCTCCACACTGCCCCGGTCCCGCGCCTTGCGCCGCGCCAGATTGGCACGCAGTGCGGCCGCAAGCCGGGCAGCCTTGGCCTTTTCGGCGCTGTTCTGGTCGGTTTTCGTCATTTGAAATCCCTAAACCATCACAGGCTTTCTTGACAGCCCGCCGCCCCTCGCCCATAGGCCCCACCTTCGCCGGAATGCTGTCGTAGCTCAGTGGTAGAGCGCATCCTTGGTAAGGCTGAGGTCGGGAGTTCAATCCTCCCCGACAGCACCACCGGCCCCATTTATTCGAGCAACATAAATTTCCCCCCGGGGGCCCGACAAATGCGACCATCTTCGGGCATTGACGCGCTCCCCTTTATTCCGCGACCTTGAGCGTGTCGTTATCCACGAAATCGCTATTCTCGGCCGTCCACTGCAGATCGCCGGCGTAGCGCCACGCCATGCGACCCGCATCATCGAGCGCAAACAGGTGCAGCCAGCGATTGTCGAACAAGGCGCGGACACCGTCATGGCGCCGCAGGATATCGGTCATCGCCTCGCGCGGCGCTTCGATACAGACCGACAGTCGCAACGGCTCATGGGCATAATCCGCGCCGTCATGGATCGATTGCCACGGCAAGCCGGCGCGCATCACGCCACCGTTGCCTTCGACGACGCCGATCCCACCGGTGACGTTGTGCAAAAGCTTGTTGCCACCGCCGAACAGCGCGGGCGCCGCGGTCGAACCATAATATTGCAGGCTGATCCAGCTCGCGACGACCACCGGCGCGGTCATGATCAATTCGAGCACGCCAAAGCCCTTGTCCTGCTGCCAGTCATAGTCGTGCAGGAAGGCGCGGCCGCCCAGCGGCTTTCCGGCGGTGCGCAGACGCGGCGCCGCAATGAAGGCCTTGCAGCCGGCAAGGCCCCATTCCGGGCGCACTTCGGCCCAATCGCGGCTGCGGCGGATCACGCTGGCGTCACCGGTTGCACGGGGCAGGCGCAGCGCCCGTTCACCGCGCGCCACCAGGCCGGCCGCAGCGAACCATGATGTTGCCTGCGCGATGTCGGCGGCATGCGCCGGCGAGGGGCAGTCGCCATCATACAGCGTGATTGCGTCGGTTGTCGTATCGTGGAGCCCGGCGACAAAAAGCGTTTCGGCCGGCAGCGCGATGCCGCGCTCGGCCACGCCGGCGCGCACCGCTGCATTGTTGAGCACCGAGGCCAGCAGCCGCGCGTTGACCTCACCCGAATAGCCACCGCAAGCGCCGCAATGCAGGCCACTGGCAAAGGGATTGTTGACGACATTGGCGCCGTGCCCGGCAAGCACGACAAGCCGCGCGAAATTGTCGGTCATCGACATGGCCCGCAGCACCGTTTCGGCGGCGGTTATCAGGCTGGCGAGATCCAATGCCGGGTCCGGGCGCGGCGCCGGGTCATTTGGCGCCACATGGTGCGTCAACCCGAGTGCGTCACGCACCAGTTTGCCGGCGTAAATCGGGCCAGTCGCTTCGACGAAGGCGAATGACGATACGGCCGCCAATTTGAAGCGCCCCCAGGCGCGTGAGGCGCGTGCCTTGAAGCGTGCCGAAAGATCGGCGGCCGCATCATCAGAGCCGCCCGAGCGGGTCGTCAGGCCGGGGTTGAGCAGCACCGGCAGGCGCAATTCCGCCACATCGGAGCCAAAGCGCTTGTGCGAGGCCGTCAGCCCGAAAAAGCCGGCGAAGCCGAGCGTCTGAATTTCGGGGTTGATGCCCTCGAGCGCGCGCCGGAACACTTCGGAGCGAACATCGATGCAAAAAGCCGCCTGGAGTTCGGGGCGCGCGCCATTGGGTGCCGGCGCGGGGGCTGCAAACATTTGTGACAGGCCCCGCTGGGCGGCGCGTTCGCAGGCTTCCTGCACGATGGCATTCACAACATCGTCATCGGTTGCCGCAACGGGTGTGGCGTGGTTGGCAGCGACGGCCTGCCATTTTGCAGCGATGGCATCGCCATATTGGTCGAACAGCGCCTGTTCCCATAACAGCCGGATCGCCAGCAGATCGATTATCGTATCGTCTTTGTTGCCCAGCAGTTCGGCTTGCCAGCGACGGTAGCGGCCATATTGCGCCCAACCCAGCAGCGTCATCAGCAACTGGTGAAAATAGGTCTCCAGCGCGGCGGCACCCAGACCAAGGCGCTGTGCCGCGATCGAAATTACCGCCTCGGCGGTTTCGGGTGCATTGGCGACAAAGCGGGCAAAGCCTTTCAGGCCGGCAATTTCCGGCGTCAGATCGTGCGTGGCGACTGCTCGCCACGCGGCATAGGCGCTGCGATCATGCGGCGCTGCCCACAAGGCCTGGCCTTCGTCGAAATAGCCGGCCGCCCAGGCGCCGAAACGATCGGCGATCAAGCCGGGCCAGTCGCGCCCCGAAATTTCCGCCGCGAGATCGGCGACGGTGGGAAGCGCATCGCCAGGGGTCGCTGCCTTGGCCAGCGACGCCTTCAGGGCCGCCAGACTGCCCGGCCGCAGCGCGCTTGGCGAAACCGACAGGGCGGCGAGCAGATCGGCATCGGTGATCGTGCCCGACGCTATCTTGCCCTGGTACCAGGCGCGCGGCATCGTGATCGCCGTGCCGGTAATGCGGCGCAAGCGAGCCGCCACAACGCCAAGGTCTTCGGCGCCCTGGCCGAGGAAGGGATTGACGGCGACGCTCGATGCCAGCGGCCAGGCGGGCGGGATGGCGCCGGCGGCGGTGTTGGCCGCTGCGAGCGCCGTCAGGTTGCCGGCGGGGGACAGGTTGAGGGCAGCGTTCATCAGATTTTGCTCCGAACTGAAGTGGTGGACCCGCCGAGACGCCAGCCACCAAGCAGGCGATCGAACAGCGCATTGGCGTAAAGCCCGTTGGAAAGGTGCACGCGCAGGCCTGCCGCAGCCGGGTGGTAGGCCCAGAGCGGGAACATCGCCTGCCCGATCGCGACGAGCCCGAAACTGAGTATCGCCAGCACGATCAGCGCCCATTCGAGCGGGCCGGGTGCCGGGGTGACGGGCAATGTTCCGGCCAGCAGCCATTGCGAGCCGAACTGCAGCGCGAAATAACTGACCGATGCGGCGATGGCATAGACAGCGGTGCGCTGGGTCAATGCCTTGGGTGCGGCATCGGCAAAGCCTTGCGCCAGGATATAGGCGACACCAAAGATCAGGATCGCGCCCAGCGCGATGGCTTGCGGCGATTTGTGGTAAAAGCCAAAGCCCAGGCTGATGACCACATACAGGCCGAGTGCCACCAGAAACGCCTTGCCGACTGCGGCGGGTTGCGGAATGGCGACAGGCCCCGGGCGACGGATCGCAGCGACGGCATCGACGGCATTGCCCGAGGCCAGAAACGCATGCGCCTTGTACAACGAGTGCGCCACGATATGCAGCAATGCCAGCGGGAACAGCGCCAGCCCGCATTGCATGATCATGAAGCCCATTTGCGCCACGGTTGACCAGGCGAGCGATGTCTTGACCGTCGGCTGGGTCAGCATGACCAGCCCGCCGAACAGCGCCGTGAAGCCACCGATGATCACCAGCACCGCCAGAATGCCCGGCGACAACAGCATGACATCGGCAAAGCGGATGAGCAGGAAGCCACCGCCGTTGACGACGCCGGCGTGGAGCAGCGCCGACACCGGCGTCGGGGTTTCCATGACTTCGGTGAGCCAGCCGTGCGACGGGAATTGCGCCGATTTGAGCAGCGCGGCGACCGCAAGCAGCCCGGCAGCGCCCACCGCCATGCCGCCACCAAAGCCGGCGCGTGCAGCGGTCAGGATTGCCGCGATATCGGCGGTGCCAAAGGCTGCGACCAGCAATATGGCGGCGCCGATCAGCGCGATGTCGCCGATGCGGGCGGTGACGAACTTCTTGCGTGCCGCCCGCTGGGCTGCCGCGCGTTCGGGATAGAACAGCAACAATCGATGCAGGCTCAGGCTGGTGGCGATCCACGCGAGGACAAGCTGGAACAGGTTGCCGGCCGTGACGAACAGCATGACAAAAGCCAGCGTCGTGCACAGCCATGCCGTGAACGACCCCTGGTTGCGCTCGCCATCGAGATAGACTTTCGAATAGCGCACGACGACCCAGCCGATGAACGAAACAAGCAGCAGCATCGTCACGCTGACCATATCGAGACGGACGGACAGGCCGACGCCATTGCTGCCGAGGACGGGGCTGGTGCCGGGCCCTGCGCTGATCAGCAGGGCAACGGCAAAAGCCGCCACCAATATCGTGATCAAGGCCATGGCTTCGGCCAGTTTTGCCGCAAAAGCCGGGCGGTGGCCACTGCCCAGAAAGCCGGCAGCGGCGGCAAGGAGCATCCCCGCCGGCGCCAGAAATGGTAACAGATAGGTCGGCATTCAGGTTCCCCGCTTCGGATCGAAATTACAGGTCCCGCCTAATGCGTCTGAAGCAGTGTTAAAAATTCATTGTTTCTAACGGTACGTTCTGTATTAACGAACGGGATGCCCGAGCTGAACTATAACCATCTGCGCTATTTCTGGGCTGTGGCGCTCGATGGCAGCCTGACGCGCACGGCAAAACGCCTCAACCTGTCGCAATCGGCCTTGTCGGTGCAGATCCGCAAACTCGAGGAGCGTATCGGTCATCCGTTGTTCGAACGCCGCAATCGGCAACTGCACCTGACCGAAGCCGGCAGGCTTACACTCGATCACGCCATCACCATCTTTGCGACCGGCGAAGAATTGCTGGAAACGCTGGGGGAAACCGGCAAGACGCGCCGGGCCATTCGCATCGGCGCGCTCGCCACGCTTTCGCGCAACTTCCAGATCGAATTTCTCAGGCCGATCCTGGGGGAGCCCGACATCGATATCATCCTGCGGTCCGGCAGCCCGGCCGAACTTTTGCAGGCGCTGCAATCGCTGAAACTGGATGTGGTATTGACCAATCAGCCAGCCGCAAGCGACGCGCTGACGCCGTTTGTTTCGCATCGTGTGACAGAACAGCGGGTCAGCCTCGTCGGGGCCCCCGAACGGGTAAAGGGCCAACACAGCCTCAAGCAATTGCTGACTGACCATCCCGTGATTTTGCCGACCAACGACAGCAGCGTTCGAATCGGCTTTGATGCGCTCACGGCGCAGCTTGGCATCCGGCCGCAAATCGTCGCCGAAGTCGATGATATGGCGATGATGCGGTTGCTGGCGCGCGAGGGCATTGGCCTCGCCGTGCTGCCGCCGATCGTGGTCAAGGAAGAACTGGTATCCGGACTATTGATCGAAGCGGATGAACTTCCCGGCATCGTGGAGGCATTTTATGCCGTCACGGTTGAACGGCGGTTCCCCAACCCGATGCTGAAGCTGCTGCTGCCGACAACAGCCGCTCAAGTGCCGAAAAAAGCAAAGTGATGATCGAAAAGCCAATTGCGGGCCTGACTTTGATAATTGCTGCCGAGACAGGCCATTCCGCTGAGCACCGGTGATGCCAGCAGGCATTCACAGCGTCCGAGACCCGGTGGCTCGCATCTGAGCATGCGGAGGTGCCCGCGGTTATGGCTATGGCGCCACGGGAACCATGCTGATCTCGGCCTGCGCAAAATTTTCTTTCGTCCCCGCCGGCACCGGCATGAGGGCGTCGCTTGTCCAGAGCAAGTTGCCAGCCGTGTCGGTGATCGATGCCCAAAGCGCAGGCCGTGCCGGCTGCACCCCGCGCACGGCATCATAGCGCAGCCACCAGTGCAACGGCTGTCTGGCCTTGCCCACCTTCGTTCGTACCTGCCCCAGCAACGGCGCCGCCGCATCGGTGCGCGCTGTGTCGCGCACGGCAACCGTCAGTACCGCCCCGGGCGGGAGCCGCATGGCGAGCTTTGTGGCAATGGTTCCCGCCGCCACCCCGGGCGTCGCTATCGACGGCAGCGCATTGCAGGCAATCTTCAGGTCGGCTGCCTCGACAGAAAGCGTCTTTTTGCCCTCCACCCCGCGCCCGCGCAGTGAAAGACCGCCGCCCTTGTAGGAAAAGCCCCGAAATGCCGCACGCGGTGCCAGCCGCACTTCGCGTCCGTCGCGCATCATGCTGGTGCCATAAGCCGCTTGGGTAAAGGTAACCGCGCTGCCGTCATCACAGAAATAACGCCCCGACGCGGCGATCTTTGACGCTGCCGCCGCCGGCACTACCAAGCACAGCGCAACGATTCCACACAGCAGCGTGTAAATGGCAATGCGAGCGCTCTGGCGGCCGTCGGCGTTGAGGTGAATTGCCGGGCGACCAGCCGGCGATGTTGCGGGATGTTTCATGACAGGCGGTTCCGCTTATTCGAGTTAGGCGGCGCACAGATGAGCCCCCTGAAAAGCCAGATCGAATAAGGCCCGGGCTTACGCGGCAACATGCCGGCCAAAACCCGGGCTACAGGCGCGCGGCGAGTTGTCCACCGTGATGGCGAAACCGCCGGTATGTCGCATGTGCGTCCATTCAATGATGATGGTAACGCCGAGTGCCCAATTCAAGTGCTGCGATCGCAAAGCGGCATTACACATTCTCACGATGGTCTTGCTGAACTATTGCCGGCGTTGCGGCGTAATGCTGCGTGGAAGCGCACACGCTCGAACAATTGGTCAAGGTCTTCGCGCGCGATGTCGAACGTCTCGCCAAGATCGGCGAGAGCTGCATCAAGATCCTCGGGATGCGGTGTGGGATCATCGCCGGGAAACACGGATGGTGCCGCGGTCACGACAGGGCGATGCGGATAGGAATGGCGCGACATAGTGTGAAACAACACGCCGGTCACGGTGAGGATCACGGCATTGATACCGACCGGCACGATCGGGAACATCCATCCTGCCGCTGCAACCGCAGGTCCGCCGATGACAGCCGTCAGCGCTGCGGCCCCGCCGGGAGGGTGCAGGCACCGCAGCAGCGACATCGCCAGGATCGCACCACCCAAGGCAAGGCCGCTGGCGATTGCCGGGGACGGCACCAGCGCCGCCACCGCCACCCCGACCAGCGCCGAAACGACATTGCCGCCAATCACTGACCAGGGCTGGGCCAGCGGGCTGGCCGGGACAGCAAAGATGAGCACGGCAGAAGCCCCCATCGGTGCGACCAGAAAGATCCAGGCCGACGTGTGGCCGACCGCCATTGCTGTCACCAGTGCCGTAAGCGCGATACCGACAGCGGCCCCGGCGCAGGCTGCGAGCCGGTCGCCAAATGAAGCGCCGGCCAAAATCGGGGCAAAAATATATCGCACACGCTTGTTCCTGGTTGACGTTGCGCCGTTGTTGCAGGCCTGATGTGACAAGACCAAGGCGTAAAGCCGTCAAGGCCGATCGTCAGAGAATTTTGCGCTGAATCGGCGATGGCGGCCAAGCAGCGCAGCAACCCGGGGTCGAGCGTGGCGTCGTTCGACTTGTGAATGCCGATCATTCAAACATGTCATTCGCAAATAAGGCATTCGGCGATTATGCTCTCCCGCGAGATTGACCGTTGGTCGTCCATCGCCCTTTCATTCCTCGCAGCAAGGCCAGCAGCCGTGAATACCACCCCTGTCTCGGTTGCATTGCTGCTCGGCGGCGGGCAGCCGCTCATGGTCGCAGGTGATGTGATCGGTGCAATCTGCGTTGCCGGTGCGGGAGGCGCCCCCAATGATGACCGGTGTGCGCTGAACGCGATTGCCCGTGTCCTGCCCGCATCCACGCCGCGTCCGTAAAATCCATGCCCGAAGCATTGTCCGATTCCCGCCTCCCCGCTCCGGCACGATTGATCGGCCGCATGTGGGCGATGCCTTATATCCTGCTCACCTTCACCGCATTGTTCTGGGCAGGCAATTCGATCGTGGCGCGCGGCGCACGCGAATTCGTGCCGCCGTTCGCTCTGTCATTCTGGCGGTGGAGCCTCGCCTTCTTGATTTTGCTGCCTTTTGCCTGGCCGCACCTGCGCCGCGATGTCGCCAAGCTACGAAGCGCCTGGAAAATGCTGATCGTGCTGGGGGTACTTGGCATCGGCGCCTTCAATGCGCTTTTGTATACCGGGCTACAAACGACCAGCGCCATCAACGGTTTGCTCCTGCAGTCGCTCCAGCCCGGCCTCATCCTCCTGCTTGGCGCGCTGCTGTTCGCGGAACGCGTGCGCCGACTGCAGTTGCTCGGCATCGCACTCTCCATTGGTGGCGCTCTCACCATCATTTCGAAAGGGGATTTGCCGGCGCTGCTGGCGCTCCATTTCAATCGCGGCGATCTGATCATCGGCGTCGCCGTGATCATCTGGTCGCTCTATTCGGTCTTGCTGCGAAAGCGCCCGCAGGTTCATCCCCTAAGCTTCCTTGCTGCAACCATAGCCGTGGGGGTGATAGCCATATTTCCATTCTATCTTTCAGAGATCGCCACCGGGACATTGATCGAAAGTCGGCCCGAAAGCTGGCTCGCGATTGCCTATGTCTGCATATTCCCCTCACTCATCGCCTATCTGTGCTTCAATCGTGGCGTCGAGCTTGTCGGATCGGCCGCGGCCGGCCTCTACCTCAATATCATGCCCGTCATCGGCGCGATTCTCGCCGCCTTGTTTCTGGCGGAAGCGATCCGCTGGTTCCACTTGGCAGGCATGGTATCAATCGGTGCCGGTATCGTCTGCGCAATGGGAAAACCGCTGTACTTTGGACGGGGTCTCGATCGATGATCTGGCCATCCGGCGGACGCGGGCCGGTGCTCATTTAGCGCGATGCGTCAGTGACCTGAAGTCCGCGTGTCCGGGCTGTTTATCGCAAAGATTGCCAGCAGTGCATCGGTTCGTTGATCGAGCAGATCGGCGAGCGTGTGACGTTCCAACACCGCAAAGAAAGCCGCCAGCGCTTCGTCGATTACCGTGGTTAACCCGCAGGCCGGTGCAATCGGACACGTCGGGCAGTCGAGCAATGCAAGCCCCTCGGCACCGGGCTGGATTTCGCTTTGCCGGATCACCGCACCAACGCTGATCGTGGCTGCGGGCCGCGCCAACCGCACGCCTCCGTTGCGGCCGCGGATCCCGGCGACATACCCCGCCTTGCCGAGCTGGTGGACGACCTTCATCAGATGGTTTTGCGAAATGCCATAGGCCCGCGCCATTTCCGGTATCGTGCAGACGCGGTCTGGGCGCGCGCCCAGATAAAGCAGCACGCGCATCGCATAATCGGTGTAACGGGTGAGCCGCATCTGTCCTTACCAGCATGTCCAACAAAACCGGTATATCGGTTGCATCTTTGGCTGGCAAGGAATACATGTATTATGGTTACATGATAGGACGCAGGCCAATGGCAGCCGATACCAAGATCACCGAGCGCCAGATTGCGGCGTTGGTTCCGCAATTTTACGCCCGGGTGCAGGCCGATGCGCTGATCGGGCCGGTGTTTGCCGGGGCCATCGACGACTGGCCGCTGCATCTGGAAAAACTCATGGCGTTCTGGTCTTCGGTCATGCTGACCAGCGGTCGCTACAGGGGCAATCCGATGGCGGCGCACATGAAGCATCTGACCGTCATCGAGCCACCCATGTTCGATCGCTGGCTGGCACTGTGGTCGGACGTAACGTCTGAAGTGCTGCCGATCGACATTGCCCGGGCGCTGCAGGACAAGGCGGAACGGATTGCGCAAAGTTTGAAGCTGGCGCTTTATTTCCGCTTGCCGCCGCGCGGAGCGCCCAGCAACATTGCAGCGGTTGGAGACTGACATGGCCAACTATCGTTCCACGCCGGTTTTTAACGAACACACGCTTCCCGCCGCACTTCGCGCCGATCATCGGACCAAGGCCGGCACCTGGGGCGTCATCAATGTCCTCGAAGGCGAACTGCGACTGACATTTGCCAATTCGTCCGAATCCCGGGGCCTGTCGCAGCTACTCTCGCCTGGCCGGCCCGGACTCGTCTTGCCCGAACAAACTCATTTCGTCACGCCGATAGGTGCCATGCGCATGCGTGTCGATTTCCACGATTCAGCCCCCGACATGGCAAGGCTGACGACCAATCCGCAAAAGGAAACATGACCATGGCTTTGCAAAATGAGAGCGCCCGGATGCGACTGGCGCGCAAGAGTTTCTGGCGATTGATCGTCTATCTCGGCCTTGCCGGGGTGCTCATGGTGGCTGCGGCACTTTATTACCTGTCGCTTTATGGCCCGTTGACGCCAACGCTGGTTGTGTCGACCGGTATCGGGGTGTTCATCTCGATCCTGCTCGGCGGCGGCTTGATGGCGGCGGGATTCCTCAGCTCGAACAGCGGCCATGACGAGCGCGCAGCCGGCGCAACCGCGGCGCCCGCCAAGGCCGATGAATAGGCCCGTTTTCAAGGCTGTCGGTTTAATAGGTCCTGACCCTGGCTTGAGCGAATGCGCCGTGTGAAACCGGGCGCGCAGCAACGGCGCTGACCAAGCCGCGAGCGCAAACATTGGGATTTTGTATAGCGCCGCCAAGGCAGCCCCAATCCCGAGCGGCTATGCCATTGCGATGACTCGTCCGCATTCCTGGCTGATAGCCGTTGCTGTTCCGCTGCTGTTGCTCGCCGGCTGCGGGGGTGACGGTGCCAAAACGCCGTCGAAGCCACCTTTCAGCGCCGAGCCTGTCATTCATGAAGCCGATCTGTTGCGGCTGACGCTCACACCTGAAGCGCAGCGCCGGCTGGGCATTCGCACGGTGACCACCGGTGAAGGCACGGCGTCGCGAACGCGCCGGACCAGCGGCGAGATCATCGTACCGGCTTTTGGCGCCGCCGGCGTCCCGACCGGATCGGCGAGCAATCTTGCGCAGATCGGTGCTGCCCAGGCCGCCGCCGATGGTGACGTGGCGCGGACGGCGGCGCTTTTGCGGCTGGCCGGTATCGCATTTGATCGTGCGGACGCGCTGGTCAAGGCCGAGGCGGGCAGCGTTCGCGGCCGCGATGAAGCCGCAGCCGCGCTGGCGACGGCGCGCGCTGCGGCCGATGTGGCGCGGGCCCAGCGCCGGTTGCTCGGGCCGGCGGTGGCTGTGATGGGCCGCCAGCCAACGCTCTGGGTGCGCGTGCCGGTGTTCGGTTCCGATATCGCGGCCGTGGCACGCAGCGCCGCCGCCATGGTCCGGCCGTTGGCCGCCTCTATGGTCCGGCCGTTGGCCGCCTCTATGGTCCGGCCGTTGGCCGATGCCAACGATGCGCCAAGCCCGGCGCGCCCGGTCGTTGCCCCGCCATCGGCGAAC
>JBBQMB010000047.1:0-18297 GCA_038328515.1 Sphingomonadales bacterium | reverse complement strand
GGCGCCGCCCGCAACCACGCCAACCCGACCCCGCCACCGCAGGAAAGCCCATCGGGCCTGTTCAAGCCCGGCAAGCCTTTTGGCCATGCCATGAGCGATGCCGATGTCGCCGATGCCATTGCCGCCTTTGGCCGAGCCGCCGGTGACGCCAAACGGCTCGGCTTTGATGCGGTCGAACTCCACGGTGCCCATGGCTATCTGATCGATCAGTTTTTCTGGACCGGTACCAATGAACGCAACGACCGCTACAATGGCCCGACCATCGGTGAACGCGGGCGCTTTGCTGCCGATATCCTGAAATCGGTGCGCGCCGCGGTCGGCCCCGATTTCCCGGTCATCATCCGCATTTCGCAATGGAAGCAGCAGGATTACAGCTTCAAGGTAGCGGTCAACCCGGCCGAAATGACCGAATGGCTGGCCCCGCTGGTCGATGCCGGTGCCGACATCCTGCATTGTTCGCAGCGCCGCTTCTGGGAACCCGAATTCCCCGAAATCGATGGCGATGATGGCCTCAACTTCGCCGGCTGGGCCAAAAAGCTCACCGGCGTGCCCGTCATCACCGTCGGCAGCGTTGGCCTGTCGGGCGAATTCATCGCCGGTTTTGCAGGCGAAGCTTCGCAACCCGCCAGCATCGACCGCCTCCTCGAACGGCTGGAACGCGACGAATTCGATCTGGTCGGCGTCGGCCGCGCGCTGATCGTCGATCCGGATTGGGCCAACAAGGTGCGCGACGGTCGCTTCGACGAGTTGCAGGATTTCGATCGCGCCGCGCTCGGCACCTTGGTGTGATGCCGCCAAATCTGATCGACGACAGCCCCGACCCGCGCCTGCCCTATATCCGGCCGCGCGATGCCGCGACCTTGCTGGTCATCCGCCGCGATGGGCCGGCCCCGCGCGTGCTGATGGGGCGGCGGGTGCGCGGCCATGCCTTCATGCCCGACAAATGGGTGTTCCCCGGCGGCCGTATCCACCCGGCCGATTTTCGCGCGCCATCGGCATCGGAGCTCAACCCCGCCACGGCAACCGCACTGGCGCGCACCTGCCCGCCACCGCGCGCCCGGGCGCTGGCGCTGACGGCAATTCGGGAAACCTTTGAAGAAACCGGGCTGATCATCGGCACCCCCGGCGCGGGCCGCAGCCGCAGTGGTGAATGGCGGGATTTTCTGGGCGGCGGTTTTCTACCCGATCTCGCACCCCTGCACTTCGTCGCCCGCGCCATCACGCCGCCGGCCCGCACCCGGCGCTTTGATGCGCGCTTTTTCACCGTCGATGCCCGCCACCTCGCCAGCCTCGATCCCGGCGCCGGTTCGGGTGAACTCGATGAAATTGCGTGGTTCGATTGGGAGGCCGCCGCCGCGCTCGACCTGCCGTCGATCACCCGCGCCATATTGGCCGAAGTGGCGCTGCGCGAAACCGACGGGACCCGGCCACTGGCGTTTCACCGTTTCGATCGCGGAGCCCACCGGTTACTGGCGGTGTGATCACAAAATAGCCGCCGCTCCCCAAGGCGCGGCGGCTATTTCAAAAAGCTGATCGCCGAATCAGAGTTTGCTGGTAAGTTCCGGCACCAGCGTGAACAGGTCACCAACCAGGCCGACATCGGCAACCTGGAAAATCGGCGCTTCCTCATCCTTATTGATCGCGACGATGATCTTGCTGTCCTTCATGCCGGCGAGATGCTGGATGGCGCCCGAAATACCGATCGCGACATAAAGTTCAGGCGCAACGATCTTGCCGGTCTGGCCGACTTGATAATCATTGGGCGCATAGCCGGCATCGACAGCGGCGCGCGAGGCGCCAACGGCAGCACCCAGCTTGTCGGCGAGCGGATCGATATATTCGTGGAATTTTTCCGACGAACCCAGTGCCCGGCCACCCGACACGATGATCTTGGCAGCGGTCAGTTCCGGACGCGCCGATTTGGTCAGTTCGGCGCCGGCAAAGACCGACATGCCGGCATCACCCGGGCCGCCGACGGCTTCGATGCTCGCATTGCCACCTTCGGTCGCGGCCTTGGCAAAGGCGGTACCGCGCACGGTGATGACCTTTTTGGCATCCGATGATTTTACCGTCGCAATGGCGTTACCGGCATAAATCGGGCGGGTGAAGGTATCCGGCCCTTCCACCGACAGGATTTCCGAAATCTGCGCAACATCGAGCGCGGCCGCAACTCGCGGGCTGACGTTTTTGCCGCGCGTTGTTGCCGGCGCCACAAACGCGTCATAACCGGCCATAAGCGCCGTAATCAGCGGCGCGACATTTTCCGCCAGGGCATTTTCATAGGCGCTGTCGTCGGCGAGCAGCACCTTGGCGACCCCGGCCACCTTGGCGGCGGCATCGGCGACGGACTGCGCGCCCTTGCCGGCGACGAGCAGATGCACATCACCACCCAATTGCCCGGCGGCGGTCACCGCCGCCAGCGTTGCGTCCTTGAGGACGGCGTTGTCATGTTCGGCAAGAACAAGAACACTCATGCGACAGCTCCCATGACTTTCAGCTTTTCAACCAGTTCATCGACCGTCTTGACCTTGATGCCGGCCTGACGTTTGCCGGGCTCTACCACCTTGAGGATGGTCAGGCGCGGCGTCACATCGACGCCATAGTCCGCCGGCGTCTTTTGCGCGATCGGCTTGGATTTGGCCTTCATGATGTTGGGCAACGATGCATAGCGCGGCTCGTTGAGACGCAGATCGGTCGTCACGATCGCCGGCAATTTGAGATCAACCGTTTCGGCCCCGCCATCGACTTCGCGCGCGACATGAATGCGGTCACCCTCGACGCTGATCCTGGAGGCAAAGGTGCCCTGTGGCCAGCCGAGCATCCCGGCGAGCATCTGGCCGGTCTGGTTGGCGTCATCATCGATCGCCTGCTTGCCCAGAATGATCAGGCCTGGTGCTTCTTCCTTGGCAATCGCCGCCAGAATCTTGGCCACCGCCAGCGATTCGGTCGCGACATCGGTCGTTACCAGAATGCCGCGATCCGCCCCCATGGCGAGCGCGGTGCGCAGCGTTTCGGTGCATTGCGTCACGCCGATGGAAACGACGACGATCTCGGTGACCACACCCTTTTCCTTGAGACGAATCGCCTCCTCGACGGAAATCTCGTCGAACGGATTCATGCTCATTTTCACATTGGCGAGTTCAACGCCGGTCTGATCGGATTTAACCCGAACTTTCACGTTGTAATCGACGACCCGCTTTACGGGCACGAGAACCTTCATAATCGCTGCTTCCCAAGGCTGTTCAATGCCAATGGTGCTTGCAACGACCGCGCCCGGCAGTCAACCGTGAGCCACCCCTTGAACTCGGCACCAACATTACTAAATTGTCATGTGCGGGCCGGGCCCCTCTGGCGATCAACCCTGATCGCGATGTCGGACCGCATCGGGAAAAACGGCCAGTTGCGCCCACAAGCGTACCGGACCTTCGTGAAGAACACGACCCGATCGATTGGTAATCGACCAGGAGGACTATGATGCTGTTTCTTGCAACACTCGCCGCAGTCACTATCGTACAGGCAACCCCAGCCGATTGGACCCACAGCGTGCCCGTGACCCATGGCAGTGTTACCACCACCGCCATCTACACGGCCAAACCCACCGTAACCTTGCGCGAAATCGGCATGGCGCCCGGCCCGCGTCCCGGCACGATGCGCTGCCTCTGGACCGCCGATATCGCGGTCGACCGGCGGCTCGGCAATACTGCGGCGGATGCGCGCACCATCGGTTCGGAAAAACGACTGAACGGCAGCCGCCACGGAAGCTGCCAGCAGAATGGCCGCGAAATCGATCGTGAGATCGCCGGCAAATCGCCTGAAATCAACGCTCATCTTCGTGCCGTGGCGGAGCGTGACCAGCAGCAGCTTCGCGCAGAAATCAAGATGCTATCACCGCCCGGGACCAATTGATGGCAGGGCGGGTGCCGCTGGCGCTGCTTCTGCTCGCCAGCGCCAGCCCGACCGTTGCCGCCAGTATTGGCGGGGAAGCGTCAACCGACCTGCGGCGACACGGCATCAGTTGGAGCGACGGCAAACCGGCGCTTGAAGCCTTTGCCGCGATTCCGCTAACGGCCGGCTTGTCCTTCCAGGCCGGCGCTGCAACCCTTCGGGCCAGCCCTCGCCACGGCGGCGCCGACCTGTTGGTAAACGGTGCGCTGCGCTACACTCGCCAGTCCGATGCCTGGACATTCTGGGCCGAGGTGCAGGGCCTGGGCTTTGCCGGCGCCAGCGCGCAAAACTTCGCCCAATTGCGCGCCAATGTCGCACGCGGCATCGGACCGCTGCAACTACAGGCCAGCGCCGATTGGGCCCCCTCCCAATCGGCCATCGGCGGCAGCAACGTCTATCTCGCCGCCCGCGCCACCACCGGTATCCCCGGCACGCCCCTCTCACTAGGCGCCAGCATCGGCCGATCGCTGGGCAGCGACGACCGGAGCGGCCGCGCCCAGCGCCTGCGCCCCGGCGGCAACTACACCGATTATCGCCTCGATGCCGATTACATCCGTGGCGCGCTGGCCTTTGGTGCCAGCCTGACCACTACGTCAATCAATGCTGCGAACACGCCGCGCGGCGCCGATGATTTCGGCACCCGCCTCATCTTTCGCGCCTCGGTGGCTTTCTAAGGCTGCATCACGCCAATTTCGCGCTGCCACAGATGCAGGCTGAACCGCCCACCCGCATCGAGCCACACATCGGCTGGCAACCACCCGCTCGCCCGCGCCAGGAGCCGCGCCTCGGGCAGAGCCCATTTATAGCTGTTTTCGGTATGAATCGTCTCGCCTGCTACCAGCGAAAAATCCTGCCCGGCCGCTGAAAATGCCGTATCGCACATAGCCACCAGATGCATCTCGATCCGCCCCAGATCGCCGTTCCACACCGCCCGATGGGCGAAATCGGCAATCCGCACCGTCCCGTCCAGATCACGATTTACCCGGTGCAACAGGTTCAGGTTAAACGCCGCCGTCACCCCTTGCGCGTCGTCGTATGCCGCCTCCAGCACCGCGACAGATTTTTGCGCCCCCGGCGCCAGATCAAGGCCGATGATCAACCAGCTTTGGGGGCCCAGCGTCGCGGCAAAGCCACGCAACAGGTCAACCGCTGCCGCCGGCGCCAGATTGCCGAGCGTCGAACCCGGGAAAAAACCCAGCCGTGGCAGGTCGGCCACGCTCGTCGGCAGCCGAATCGGCGCCGTGAAATCCGCCGCCACCGGCAGCACTGGCAAACCGGGAAAAGCCGCCGCCAGCACGGCTGCCGAGGCCTGCAGAAATTCCGCCGAAATATCGACGGGCACATAGGCGGCCGGCGCGATGGCGCGCAACAGCAGCGGCGTTTTGGCCGAACTGCCCGATCCGAATTCGATGACGGCGCGGCCGGGGCCGACAGCGGCGGCGATGGCGGCGGCATGTTCGGTGAGGATCGTGATCTCGGTGCGGGTGGGGTAATATTCCGGCAGGTCGGTGATCGCTTCAAACAGCTGCGACCCGGCATGATCGTAAAAGAACCGCGCTGGAATCACCTTTTGAACCTGTGACAGGCCGGCGAGCACGGCAGCAGCAAAATCCGACGTATCGTCGTGAACCAGCAGGGGTTGCGACATTGTCAAAGATCCTTTGCCAGCCGCAGCCCGGTAAATTGCCAGCGCTGGTGGGGGTAAAAAAAGTTGCGCACGCTGGCGCGTGACGATCCGCGCGGTGTGGCACAACTGGCGCCTTTGAGGACCATCTGGCCGTTCATGAACTTGCCATTATATTCGCCCACGGCCCCCGCCGCGGCTCGAAAACCCGGGTAGGGCAGGAATGCCGAAGCGGTCCATTGCCAGCAGTCACCAAACAGGCCCGCGCTGCCCAATGGCTGCACCGGGCCCGCCCGATCGAGCTGATTGCCGGCGCGCGGGTCATCGCCAAGCGCTGCGACCTCCCATTCGGCCTCGGTCGGCAGGCGAGCGCCGGCCCAGGTCGCAAAGGCATCGGCTTCATAAAAGCTGATGTGGGTGACCGGTGCTGCGGGATCGACAGCGCGGCGCCCGGCGAGCGTGAAGCTGCTCCAGCCGGTCTTGCCCATCTGCCAGTGCAGCGGCGCCGCGATGGCGTTTTTCTGCACCCAGCCCCAGCCATCCGACAACCACAAGGCCGCCTGGCGATAGCCGCCATCGGCGATGAACGCCGCCCAATCACCGTTGCTGACCAACCGGTCGGCAAGCGCAAAGGGGCGGAGCAACGCATCATGCGCCGGGCCTTCGCAATCAAAGGCAAAGCAGCCGCCGGCATGGCCGACGCGGTGGATGCCACCGCCATGGCCGACGCGGTGGATGCCACCGGCATGCGCCGTCCAGCCCGCCCCGGTAGCGCTGCCGGGCAGCGCCGCGTTCGGAAACATCGCCGGTTCAATCGGGTTGGCAGCAAACAGATCAAGAATATCGGTGAGCAGCAATTCCTGGTGCTGCTGTTCATGGTTGATGCCCAGTTCAACCAGCGCCAGCGCCGCCGGCGGCAGATCATGCCAGTACCGGTCGATCGCCGCATCGACATGACCGCGATAAGCGAGCACATCATCCAGCCCCGGCCGGGTTATCAGGCCGCGGCAATCGCGCGCGATCCGCGCCCCGATCGCCTCGTAATAGCTGTTGAACAAATGCCCGAAGCGGTCATCAAACACCCGATAGCCCGGCAGGCCAGCGAGGATGAAGGTTTCGAAGAACCAGCTTGTATGCGCCAGATGCCATTTTGTCGGTGATGTATCGGGCATCGATTGGGCACTGGTATCGGCATCCGACAGCGGCGCCGCCAACGCGATGCTGAGCGCCCGGGTGGCCGTGTAGGCGGCCTGCAATGCCGGCAGCGTCGTTCGGGCAGCAGCGCTGGCAAGGACAGACATTGAAATCTCCTTTCGCCGCTGCCCCGCCTCAGCGATTGGCGCCGGGCACCCACAGGACATCGCCGGTCGCGGCATTTTCAACCCGGCCAAGTACAAACAGATAATCCGACAAACGGTTCAGATATTGCATCGCGCTGTGGCTTAATGCCGCACCCGCCGCGATCGCGCCAACGCCATCGCGTTCCGCCCGGCGCGTAATGGTGCGCGCCAGGTGCAGCGCGGTTGCCGCCGGGGTGCCGGCGGGCAGTATGAAGCTGGTCAGCGGCGACAGGCCATCGTTTGCCGCATCGATCTGCGCCTCCAGCCAATCGACTTGCGCCGGCACGATTCGCAAAGCGCCGCTTATCCCGTCGGGCGTCGCCAGGTCGGCCCCCAGATCGAACAGATCATTCTGCACCCGGCCCAGCGCCTGCGCCGTGGCGGGCGATGCGTGCAGCCGTGCCAGGCCGATGGCGGCGTTGGCTTCATCGACGCTGCCCACGACGTGCAGCCGCGGATCGGCCTTCGACCGGCGCGTGCCGTCAACCAGCCCGGTCGTCCCGTCGTCACCGGTGCGGGTGTAGATCTTGTTGAGCTTTACCATGAAGTTTCCAGGGAAGTTGCAAGGCCGCCAGGGTCGGTGGCCAGCTTATCCGGGACGATTGATAAGGAACAGGATGACGATAAAAATAATCGCCAGAGCCTGAAAGGCAACGCGATAGCTCATCATCTTGTTGGATTGCTGGCCGGTGACATCCTTGCCGCGTGCCATGATGATGATGCCGCGCGCCAACACACCCAATGTGGCCAACGCCGCAACGACCATGAAGATAATCAGTGTCGCCTGCATGGCGGTTCCTTTTTTTCCGATGCTGACCCGGGCTCGCATGGCCAACCCGGTGGCGCAACCGCCATGGCGTCGCAGGCGTCACCATCGAACGCGCCACAGGCGCCGCCATCGAACGCGCTACAGGCGCCGCCATTACGCCAGCGAACGCACCGCCGCCGCCGCCGCCGAGGCGCGGTTTTCCACGCCCATCTTGGCAAAAACCTGTTCGAGATGCTTGTTGACGGTGCGCGGGCTGATACCCAGAATTTCGCTGATCTCGCGATTGGCCTTGCCGCGGCTGATCCACAACAACACTTCGGCTTCGCGGTCGGTCAAGGTGTGCCGCCGGGCGAGCAGCCGCGCTTCGGTGCCGGCGCGAATCTCGTTGATGCGGAACAGCCATTCATCGTCGCCGCTGCGGGTGACCAGCGTGAATTCCAGCCGGCCATCGGCGAGTTCGTGGCGCAGCGTGCCGCCCTCATCCTGTTCGGCTATCCGGGCCAGCGCGGTCGCCAGGGCCGCCGGCAGCGCCCCACCAGCGCCAAGCCGCGCCAGCACGGCGGCAGACCCCGGCGTGCTCCAGCGCAGTTGCCCGCTGCCATCAAGCGCCAGCAGCGGTCGCCCGCTGTCGTCATGCGCCGCCTGGGCGCCGCGGCTGACGCGGGCATTGGCAAGATGCACCCGCACCCGCGCCAGCAGTTCCGCCACATTCACCGGCTTGCCGATATAATCGACGCCCCCCGCCTCAAGCCCGCGCACGACATGTTCGGGCTCGGTAAGCCCGGTCATGAAGATCACCGGCAAGCCAGCGAATCGCGGATCGGCCTTCAACCGCCGAGTCGCTTCAAAACCGTCCATCACCGGCATCATCGCATCCATGATCACCAGATCAGGGGTCAGCATCGCCATCGAAGCCAGCGCCGCCACCCCGTCGCCGGCGACCAGCACTGTCATCCCGGCGGCTTCGAGGGCAGCGGTGATGAAACCCAGCGATTCAGCGGTATCATCGACGACCAGCACCGTTGCCGCCGATACCGCCGCCGGCGTAATGGCATCATGCGCAATCATGCGCCGGCGTCGAGTTTCTGGCGAAAAGCCTTCATGTCATAACGCTTTAGCGTGTCGCGTAGTTCGGCGACAAGCGGCATGCTCGCCGGCACATCATCGGCCAGCAGCTGCAGCCGGGCTTCAAGCCCGCGCACATGGCCCGCCTGGCCCAGCCGGCGCAATTCGGCAAGATGCGGCGCTGCACCAGCAAGCCCCAACAGCGGCGGCGGTGCTGGTGACGACACCATCGGCTGGTCATGCCAGCACAGGCCCAGTTGCCCGGCTATGGCATCGAGCAGCACATCGAGATCAAAGGGCTTGAGCACAAAGCCGTCATGCGCCGCACGGCCATCAGCACCAGCCGCAAACTCATGCGCATTGGCCGACACCATGAGAATCGCGGTGCGCCGTGCTGGATCGGTCCGGTGCCTTTCATCGTCGATGGTCCGCAGCCGGTCGGCCACGTCCCAGCCCGTCAGCCCGGGCATCTGAATATCGAGCAAAACCAGATCGGGCCGGCATCGCAGCGCCAGGTCGATGCCCTCGGTGCCGCTGCTGGCGGCAAAAACCGTAAAGCCCAGCGGCCGCAACAGGCTTTGCAAAACGGCGAGCTGCGCCGGGTCATCGTCGATCGCCAGAATGGTGCGCCGCGCGCCGGCATAGCCGGTAACCGGCCGGCGTCGTACCGATGCCGCCGGCGCCTCGGTCGGTTCGGCGAGCAACAGGCGCAGCGCAAAGCGGCTGCCGACGCCCGGCGTGCTGGTGGCGGTAATGTCACCCCCCATGATCTGCGCCAGCGTGCGCGTGATCGCCAGCCCCAGCCCGGTCCCCGGCTGGGCCAGCGCCGCCGCTGAACGGCCGCGTTCAAAAGGTTCAAAGACGCGGCTCAATTCCTCGGCATCAAGCCCGATGCCGGTGTCGGACACGCTGAATTCGGTTACCATGCCGGTGGTGCGCACCGCCAGCGTGACCGTCCCTGCCTCGGAATATTTGATCGCATTCGACAGCAGGTTGATCAGCAATTGCCGCAAGCGTTTTTCATCGACGCGAACATAGGCGGGCAGGTTTGCCGGCGCTGCCCAGACAAACGCCAGCCCCTTGGCCGCCGCTTGGCCGCGAAACATGTCGGCGAGCGATTCAAGAAAGGCCGGCAGCGGCACCAGATCGCTATTCAGCTTCATCTGCGCGGTTTCGATGCGCGAAATATCCATCAGGCCATCGACGATATCGATGAGGTGCTGCGATGACCGGCGGATCACCCGTGCGGCTTCTACCGGATCGATCTGGCCGTCACGTTCGAGCAACTGGGCATAGCCATGGATGGCATTGAGCGGCGAACGGATCTCATGGCTGATGCCGACGAGATAGCGGCTTTTGGCCAGGTTGGCGGCTTCGGCGACTTCGCGGGCTTCGCGCAGCGCCACCCCGGTGCGGGCGTGTGCCGCGATTTCGCCCGCCAGCTGCGCCTGTTCGGCGGCGCGCAGCGCTTCGGTGCAGCGGCCACGCCGGACGGCCAGCCCCAACCCCAGCAGCAGCAGTGTCAGCAGGCCGATTAGCAGCGCGGCGCCGCCATGGAGGGCGCTGTGGCCGAGCGTCATCATTCGCCGGGTCGGTAACGCCGCGTCATCTCACCCGCGAGCGCATCGGCAGTGAGCGGAACGGTGCGGAAATCATGGGTGCGATAGCGCTGCGCCTGATCGTTGAAATGCGGTGACGCCGGATCGCCATTTTCGCCCCCCGCCGAAATTGCCCGCGCCATGACCTGTGGCCCGAAATCAACCACCGCGACAAAGCTGTTGCCATAGCTGCCGTACCAGCGCTTCGTCGTCGCTGTCGGGGCCGAACCGAACGATGCCAGCGCCCCCCATTGACCCGAACCAAAGCCGATCGGCAAGCTCGGCTGGCTGTCGTCAAACGCCTGCACCAAAGCCCCCGAAACGCGCTGGAAGCGATTGATATCGCCCCAGGGCGTGTTCCATTTGCCGAAATCGGCGGTCAGCTTTGCGACAGCGGTTTCCAGCGCGCCAAGCCGGTCGGCATCACTGGGTTTTGCCACCAGCCACGGCACCAGCGCTTCATCATCGCGCTTGGCCTCGGCACCGAAGCGCGCCATCAGCGCATTGCCCCAGAACATCGCCAGCGCGGTTGGCACCGATGCTTCGCCGGTGTTGAAATCCCAGGCCCGCAGCGCTGCCACCGGCCCCGCCAGCGCCGCCCGCCGGGCAGCATCGGCGGGCAGGCGATCATAAGCGGCAATCAGCGTCGGCACGAGATCGGCAAAGGCGGTGAGATAGGGGTCATAGGCCGCGCCCAGTAGCGTATCGAGCGTGAACTTCGGCGTCGCGCTCAACACCCGCACCGCATGCGGCCCGCGCGGGTTTTCGCCTGCCTGATCCATATAGCGCGGGAAATCCGCCGCCTTCGGGCTGTCGGCGCCGGCCGCTGTCCACGGCCAATTGTTGGTGTTGGTCACCCAGCCGTTCGCCGGGTTGATGACCTGCGGCAACTCGGACAGCTTGTGCTCGCCCTGCCAGTCGGTCGCCGGATCGGCGCCATCGACCGGCTTTTCATAGTTGAAGCGATTGTCGCGCATGGGCACGAACTGCGGATGCAGATAGGCGATTTCGCCCTTGGTCGACGCAAACAGCGTGCTGTTCGACGAATTGGCCTTCAATTCTGCGACCTTCAAAAAGCTGGCAAGGTCGCTCGCCTTGGTGCGCAGGAAGCTTTGTTCGAGTGCGGCCAGCGGCTTGTTCATCAAGCTGACGCTGATCCATTTGCCATCAGCACTGCGAATGATCGGGCCATGGCTGGTGCGATAGGTGGTGAAGGTGCGGGTCTGCATCACGCCCGCGGCATCGCGATACGGGATGGCGATGGGCGTGACGATCACCGGCCGCCATTCGTTGCCATAACGATATTCGAGCCGGCCGCCGCGGGTTTCGATGGTTTCGGCAAATTCATCGACCGAATCGACGCCCGATGTCGTGTGCATCCAGCCGATCTGGCGGTTGAAACCCTGATAGATGAAAAACTGCCCCCAGGTCGAAGCGCCATAAGCGGCAAGCCCCTGATCGCTGGTCACTTCGGCTTCGGAGCGAAAGAAAAAACTGGTGTGCGGGTTGATCAGCAACAGCGCATGGCCATTGGCGCTGTGCGACGGCGCGATGGCAAAACCATTCGATCCCAGCGGTTCAAGGCGAACCTTGCCGGTTTCGACATCGTTCAGTGCCACCTGTTTCTGGCCGTAAAAGCCTTCAAGCTGACCAAGCGAAATGCCGGCGATATCACCACCGATGCTGCCCTCGCTGAACGCCAGCGCCATCCACGGTTCGAAATGCGTGATGACGCGCGGCTTAACTTGGGCGTGGGTGGCGAGATAAAAATTCAACGCATCGGCCCAGGCACCCATCAACCCCTGCAGCCAAAGCGGTGACCGGGCGTAATCGGCCTTGAGCGCCGCCGGCTCGATGAACAGCTTCATGCGCAGATCGCGCCAGATCGCCGCTTCGCCTTCGGCTTCGGCAAGCCGCCCTTGCGCATTGATGAAATTGGTTTCGATGCGGTTGAAGTCATCCTCGGCCTGGGCATAGATCATGCCGAACACCGCATCGGCGTCGGATTTGCCCTTGATATGGGCGATGCCATGGCCGTCGCGAACAATGCTGACCCGGGCCGCCTGCGCTCGCCAGCGCGCCATATCGGGCTGGTCGGCCGCGCTGGCTGGCGCTGCGGAAACGAGCAAGGCGGCGACGAGGATTTTGTGCATCACCAATTGCTATCGGGCAGCGGGCAGTTCGACAAGCCTCAGTCGGTATAGGGCGGCGCCCTGAGGCTGAAGACCGCCACCAGGCTGGCCGCCGCCGCCGCCGCCAGATACCAGCCGACCGGCGCCAGCCCGCCACGGTCCGCCAGCGCCTGGGCGATGATCGGTGCCAGCCCGCCGCCTAATATGCCGCCAAGGTTGAAGGCCATCGACGCCCCGGTGTAGCGCACCCTTGCCGGAAACAGCCCCGGCAGCCACGCCCCCAATGGCCCATAGACAAAGCCCATGACGAACAGCGCCAGCGCCAGAAACAGGCCCACCAGCGCCAGCGAGCCGCTTTCCAGCAACGGCGCCAGCACCAACCCGGTGGCGACCGCAGCGATACAGCCGCCGATCAACACCCGGCGCGGATCGAACCGGTCCGACAGCCAGCCCGACAGCAAGATGCCGAGCGCCAGAAACAGGATGGCAACCAGCTGCACGCCCAGAAAAGTCTCACGCGAATAGCCGAGTTTTGTCGTGCCAAAGCCCAGCGCAAAGGCTGTGGAGAGATAGAAAAGCGCAAAACAGGCAATCACCCCCAGCGTGCCGCCCAGCGTCGCGCGCCAGTGATTGCGCAACAATTCGGCAATCGGGATGGCCGGCGGCGGGCCATGCGCCGCCATCGCTGCAAAGGCCGGCGTTTCGGTCAGCTTCAACCGCACCCACAAACCGACCGCAACCAGCAACGCCGAGGCCAGAAACGGCAGCCGCCAGCCCCAGCTTTGGAAATCAGCGTCGCTCAGCCACAGCCCGAGCAGCAGGAACAGGCCATTGGCAGCGATGAACCCGACCGGCGCGCCGAGTTGCGGAAACATGCCGAAACGCGCCCGCCACCCCGGCGGCGCATTTTCCACCGCCAAAAGCGCCGCACCGCCCCATTCGCCGCCCAGCCCGAAACCCTGGCCAAAGCGCAACAGGCAGAGCAGCACCGGCGCCACCCAGCCAGCACTGGCGTAGGTCGGCAAAAACGCGATGGCGAGGGTGGAGCCACCCATCAGCATCAGGCTCGCGACCAGCGTCGATTTGCGCCCGATGCGATCGCCATAATGGCCAAAGACCAAAGCGCCGATCGGCCGCGCCACGAAAGCGACGGCAAAACTGGCATAGGCCGCGAGCAATTGCGCCGACGGGTTTTCTGACGGAAAAAACAACGGCCCGAAGACCAGGCTGGCCGCCGTCGCGTAAATGTAAAAATCATAGAATTCGACCGCGGTGCCAACCAGGCTGGCGCCCAATATCCGGCGTGTCGATGCGTGCGGCTGCGTCCCCATCGCACCGGGTTGCGACGGCCCGGCGCGGCGCGCAAGCCCCTATCTTGCCAGCATCGCCATTTGCGATCGCGCCACCGGAAAGCGCAGCAACCGCCCGGCTTCGGGCACCAGCGCCGTGACAGGGCCATCGAGCACCGCCATGATCGCCGAATCAGCAATATCAAGCCCGCCGGTAAACGCGCCATAGGCTGGCAGGATCAGCTTGGTTTCGCCCAGCGCAAAACAGCGCCGCACGATCCGCCGCCCCCGCGCCATCACCGCGACCTTGGGGTGGAAATGCCCCGAAAGCTCGGGCTCGCCGGCGCCCGGCACGGCTTCGTGGCGCAACCACAGCGGCCCGATACGGGCTTCTCCCGCGACCCGGCCGCCCATCGCCGCCGCCGCCTCATCGTCATGGTTGCCGGTGATCCACAACCAGTCGAGATCATGCGTCAACATCGTCAGCGCCGCCGCCGGGCCGGGCGGCAGCCGCGCCGGGCCGCCGCGATCATGAAAACTGTCTCCCAAACACACAACCCGCTGCGCGCCGGTCAGTGCCAGCGCCTCGATCAGCCAGCCGATGGTATCGGCGCTGTCATAAGGCGGCACGAACCAGCCGCGCCGGGCAAAGCTCGAGGCTTTTTCAAAATGCAGATCGGCAACGACCAGCATCGCCTGCGCCGGCCAGTGCAGCGCGCCACACGCCAGCGGCACCAGCGTCTCGCCCGCGAACGAAAGGGAAACAGACATCACCGCTTCTTGCCGGGTTTGCCGCGCACAGGCAAGCGGTGACCCCCCATTTTCGCGCGGTCGCAAGCGTCATCGGCTTGCGCTAGGCTGTCGCCTTCACGGTAGGAGACAGGCAATGGTCGCTTCTTTTGGTACTGATCCGGCGCTCAACGGCTATTACGCGCCCTTTCATGCCGAGCTTGATGCGCCCGATCTGGTCATCGAAGGCGTGCTGCCAGCCGGGCTGGCGGGCAGTTTCTATCGCAACGGCCCCGATCCACAGTTCCCGCCGCACGCCGATGATCGCTACCATGTCTTCGATGGCGACGGCATGGTGTTCGCAATCCGCATCGCCGATGGCAAGGCGAGCCTCAAAAACCGCTGGGTGCGCACCCCCAAATTCAACGCCGAACGCGCCGCCGGCAAGCGCTTGTTCGGCGTTTTCGGCAACCCGCGCTTTAATGAACCCGGCGCCAATCCGATGGATTACAGCACCGCCAACACCCATATCTGGCCGCACGGCGATAAGCTCTACGCGCTGATGGAAGGCTGCCCGCCGATCGCCATGGACCCCGACAGCCTTGACACGCTCGGCAGCGAAACCTTTGGCGGGGCCGCCGCCGGGCCGTTCACCGCTCACCCCAAGACCTGCCCGACAACCGGCGATCTCCACGCCTTTGGCTATAGCGCCAAGGGCCCGGCGAGCACGGCCATCCGCTACAACATCATCGACGCCAAGGGCCGCGCCACCCACACGACCTTTATCGATCAGCCCTATTGCAGCATGATGCACGACTTCCTCATGACCGAAAATTTCGTCATCTTCCCGGTCATGCCCGTCGTCATCGACATGGCGCGCGCCATGGCCGGCGGGCCGATGGCGGCATGGGAGGGCAACCGCACCAGCTTTTTCGGCATCATGCCCAAGGGCGGCACCGCGGCCGATCTGCGCTGGGTCGAAAGCGACCCCTGCTTCATGTTCCACAGCGCCAACGCCTTTGAACGCGGCGACGAGATCGTCATCGATGTGGCGGGCGCCCCGCGCGCGCCGCTGATGCCGGGCGTCGATGGCAGCCTGCCAACGCATGAAGAATCGCGCTTTGCCATGCGGCGCTGGGTGGTCGGCAAGTCGGGCATGCGCGCCGAAACCATCGATCCGCTCGACGTGCAATTCCCGCGCATCGATGATCGCCGCCAGGGCCAGGCCTATCGCTCGGTCTATGCCAATGCCACCGCCCGCCCTACCGCCGGCCGCACCGATGGTTTTGACATGCTGACCCGCATCGACGTTGAAGGCGGCGGCCGCGACAGCCATGACGCCGGTGATGGCGCCTATCTCGGCGAACCGGTGTTCGTCGCCAATGGCGCTGGCGAGGGCGATGGCTGGCTGCTGGCGCTGAAGTGGGATTCACGCCGCAACGAAAGCGCGCTGCTGGTCATGGACGCCGGCCACCTCGCCGATGGCCCGGTTGCCACCATCCGCATGCCAGCGCGAATCCCCGGCGGTTTCCACTGCCACTGGCGTCCCGCCTGATCTGGCACTGGCGGCCCGCCTGATCTGCCGCTAACAGCGGCCCATGCTTGATCATATCGACAATTGGATCTTCGATCTCGACAATACGCTCTATCCAGCGAGCGCGAGCCTGTTCCCGCAGATCGATGCCAAGATGGGCGCCTATATCCAGGACTTGCTTGGCCTTGATCCGCACGCCGCCTGGGTCGTGCAAAAGGGTTTTTTCCATTCCCACGGCATGACCTTGCCGGGGCTGATGGCCGATCATGGCGTCGATCCGCATGAATTCCTCGCCTATGTTCATGATGTCGACGTCAATGTCGTGGCGCCCCACCCCGAACTCGGCGGTCTGATCGCGCGGCTGCCCGGCAAGAAATTCGTCTTCACCAACGCCGATGCGCCCTATGCCGAGCGGGTGCTCGCCCGCCTCGGGCTGTCCGACAGTTTCGATGGCCTCCACGATATCCATGCGCTCGGCTATGTCCCCAAGCCGCAGCCGCCGGCCTATGCCAGCATGTGCACAACCCATGGCATCGATCCGACCCGCGCCGTCTTTGTCGAGGATATGGCGCGCAACCTCATCGCCGCCAAGGCCATCGGCATGACGACAGTGTGGATCGACAATGGCTCCGAACAGGGCCCCGATGAACGCCGCGACCATATCGATATCATCATCCCTGACGTCGCCACCTGGCTGGCGCACGTCGTTGCCGAGCAGGAGAACCGTCCATGAGCATCGAAGCCACCATCAACGCCGCCTGGGACGCTCGTGACACGGTAAATTTCGCCACCACCGGCGACATTCGCAATGCGGTCGAAACCGCCATCGCCGCCATGGACGCGGGTGACCTGCGCGTTGCCGAGCCCGATGGCGCCGCCGGTTGGCGCGTCAACCAATGGCTCAAAAAAGCCGTACTGCTCAGCTTTCGCCTCAACGACAGCGCCGTCATCCAGGGCCCCGGCGGCAGCAACTGGTACGACAAGGTGCCGTCAAAATTCCACGGCTGGGATGATGCCCGCTTTCGCGCCGCCGGCTTTCGCGCCGTGCCGGGCGCCATCGTCCGCCGCGGCGCCTATATCGCACCGGGCGCGATTCTTATGCCCAGCTTCGTCAACATCGGCGCCCGCGTCGGCAAGGGCACCATGGTCGATACCTGGGCCACCGTCGGCAGTTGCGCGCAGATTGGTGAAGGCGTCCACCTTTCGGGCGGCGCCGGTATCGGCGGCGTCCTCGAACCCTTGCAAGCCGGACCAGTGATCATCGGTGATGGCGCCTTCATCGGCGCCCGCGCCGAAGTCGCCGAAGGTGTGCAGGTCGGTGAAGGCGCTGTGCTGTCGATGGGGGTCTATCTTGGTGCCAGCACCAAGGTCGTCGATCGCGCCACCGGCGAAATCCATATCGGCAAGGTGCCGCCCTATGCCGTGGTCGTTTCGGGCACCATGCCCGGCAAACCGCTGCCCGACGGTTCGCCCGGGCCGGGCCTTTATTGCGGTGTCATCGTCAAGACCGTCGATGCGCAAACCCGCAGCAAGACCGGCATCAACGAGTTGTTGCGCGATTGAGGAGCAATTAATCCCTCCCCCTTGCGGGGAGGGCGAGAGACGGACCGGAGCGAATGCGACCTGCGTCGCGGGCCGGCCCGGGGTGGGGGTTGCTCTCGTGCCCGCACACGGATACCCCCACCCCGCTCGGCGAAACCGCCGAGTCGCCCTCCCCACAAGGGGGAGGGAGTGGGCACTTAGCCGCCGCCAGCGATTCAAAAAAACATTGCCCCTTGCCCCCGACACGACTTTGCCGCCAGATTAGGCGCATAATTCCGGGGGGACATTTTCGTGCGCCACATCATTTTCGCTGCCATCGCGGCCGCCAGCCTTGCGACACCGGCGCTCGCCGCCGAACGACCCGGTGAAGCCGCGTTTCGCTCGCTTTATAAAGAACTTGTCGAAACCAACACCACCCATTCCACAGGCGATTGCACCCTCGCAGCATCCCGCATGGCAGCCCGGCTCAAGGCGGCCGGCTTTGCCGATAGTGATCTCAACGTCTTCGTGCCCGATGGCCTGCCCAAGGATGGCGGCCTGATCGCCACCTTCGCCGGCAGCGATACCAAACGCGGCGCGGTGATGCTGCTGGCGCACCTCGATGTCGTTGAAGCCAAGCGCGAAGACTGGACCCGCGACCCCTTCACGCTGATCGAGGAAGATGGCTGGTTTTATGCCCGCGGTGCCGCCGATGACAAATCGCAGGCGGCAATCTGGACCGATGCGCTGG
>JBBQMB010000046.1:0-18564 GCA_038328515.1 Sphingomonadales bacterium | reverse complement strand
GAATGGCATTGGCGGACCATGATGCACCCCATGGCGACCAGCGAAAGCGTGCCGATGCCGAACTCCTCGGCGCCCAATATGGCGGCAATGACGATGTCGCGGCCGGTCTTCAGCCCGCCATCGGTGCGCAGCTTGACCCGGTGCCGCAGGCCATTGAGCGTCAGCACCTGGTTGACCTCGGACAGGCCCATTTCCCACGGCGTGCCGGCATATTTGATGCTGGTCTGCGGCGATGCGCCGGTGCCGCCGACGTTGCCGGAAATCAGGATGGCGTCGGCATGGGCCTTGGCCACGCCGGCCGCGACGGTGCCGATGCCGGCGCTGCTGACCAGCTTGACGCACACCCGGGCGCGCGGTTTGATCTGCTTCAGATCATAGATCAGCTGCGCCAGGTCCTCGATCGAATAGATGTCATGGTGCGGCGGCGGCGAAATGAGGCTGACCCCCGGCGTCGAATGGCGCAGCCGGGCGATGAGGTCGGTGACCTTGAAGCCGGGCAATTGCCCGCCCTCGCCGGGCTTTGCCCCTTGCGCGACCTTGATCTCGATTTCTTCACAGGCATTCAAATATTCCGCCGTGACGCCAAAGCGCCCGGAAGCGATCTGCTTGACGACCGAATTGCCATTGTCGCCATTTTCATACGGCGTGAAGCGCCGGCGGTCTTCGCCGCCTTCGCCGCTCACCGCCTTGGCGCCGATGCGGTTCATGGCGATGGCGAGCGTTTCATGCGCTTCGGGGGATAGCGCGCCAAGGCTCATGCCGGGCGTAACGAAGCGTTTGCGGATTTCGGTAATCGATTCGACTTCTTCAACGGCAATCGGCGTTGTCGGCACAAAACCAAGCAAATCACGCAGCGCGATCGGTGGCTGGGCGCCCACGGCGCGGCTGAACTTGAGATAATCCGAATAGCTGTCAGCGCCGACAGCGTGCTGCAACAAATGGATCAACCCCGCCTCATAAGCATGCGCCTCGGCATTGGCGCGATAACGATACAGCCCGCCAATCGGCAGCGCGATGACGTCTTCATCAAAGGCCGCTTCGTGACGCATCTGGGCGTTGATGAACAAGGATTCAAAGCCTTCGCCCGAAATCTTGGCGGGCATGCCGGGGAAGAAATCATTGACCAAGGCCCGGCTGATGCCGACCGCTTCAAAATTATAGCCGCCGCGATAGGCCGAGATGACGGCAATGCCCATCTTCGCCATGATCTTGAGCAGCCCGTCTTCCACGGCTTTTTTGTAACGTGCGACGCAATCTTCATAGTCGCGCTTGCCGAACAGGCCGCGCGCATGGCGATCGGCAATGGCCTCCTGCGCCAGATAGGCGTTGACGGTTGTCGCCCCCACCCCGATCAGCACGGCGAAATAATGCGTATCGAGCGCTTCGGCAGCCCGCACATTGATCGAGGCAAAGCTGCGCAGGCCCTTCCTCACCAGATGCGTATGCACCCCGGCCGTCGCGAGGATCATGCTGATCCCCATCCGGGTTGCCGATTGGTGTTCGTCGGTCAGGAACAACTGGCTCTTGCCCGATCGCACCGCGGTTTCGGCTTCGGCCCGCACCCGGGCAATCGCCGCGCGCAACGATTCCGGGCCGCCGCCGATATCGAAACTGCAATCGATCTCGGCGACCTGCTTGCCGAAATGCGCTTTTAGCACATCCCAGCCCAAATTGGTCATCACCGGCGTGTCGATGACCATCACGCCTTCCTGCCGGGCATCATCATCGAGGATGTTGCCCTGGTTCGAAAAGCGAGTTTTCAGGCTCATCACCCGGGTTTCGCGTAAGGCATCGATCGGCGGGTTGGTGACCTGCGAGAAATTCTGGCGGAAAAAATGCGACAGGTTGCGCGGATTCTCCGAAATCACTGCCAGCGGCGCATCATCGCCCATGCTGCCAATGGCTTCCTTGGCATCTTCGACCATCGGGCTGAGCAATAGCTCCATGTCTTCCATGGTCTGGCCGGCGGCGACCTGGCGGCGGCGCAGTTCATCACGGCTGTAATGCGCGCCGGGCTGCGCGCCATCATGGCCTTTCATCGAGGCAAAGGTGGTGAAACCAGCCACCATCGTTGGATAATCATGCGCCACAGCGATGCGGTCCTTGATCTCGCGGTCGCTGTAAAAGCGCGGGCCGGTGGCGCCCGTCGTGCCAATGCCATCGCCATCAAGATCGACAGCGATCATTTCGCCGGGGCCGAGCGCACCCTTCATCACCATGTCGATTTCGGGAATCACCACCATGCCGGCTTCGGAGCCGGTGACCAACAAACCGTCGCGCGTCAGGCAGTAACGCATCGGCCGCAAGGCGTTGCGATCGAGCCCGGCCACGACCCAGCGGCCATCGGTCATCGCCAGCGCCGCCGGGCCATCCCAGGCTTCCATGACGCTGGAGAAGAACGCATACATGGCGCGGTGGCTCTCGGGCAGGCTGTCGTCCTTGCCCCAGGCTTCGGGGATCAGCATCAGCTTGGTCGTCGGCGCATCGCGGCCCGAACGCACAAAGGCTTCGAACACCGCATCGAGCGCTGCGGTGTCGGAAGCGCCGGCCGGGATCAGCGGCTTGATATCTTCGGAATGCTCGCCAAACGCCGCCGCCGCCATCTTGATTTCATGGCTTTTCATCCAGTTGGTGTTGCCGCGCACCGTGTTGATCTCGCCATTATGGGCAAGCGTGCGGAACGGCTGCGCCAGCCACCATTGCGGAAAAGTGTTGGTGCTGTAGCGCTGATGATAGATTGCGAAGCGCGAAACAAAGCGTTCGTCCATCAGATCGGGGTAAAAAACCGACAGTTCCTCGGCGAGGAAAAGCCCCTTGTAGATGATCGAGCGCGCCGACAGCGAACAGACGTAAAAGCCCTGCGTCTGGCTTTCGATGACCTTTTTCTCGATGCGGCGGCGGATAAGGAACAGGTCCTTTTCAAACGCCTCGATCGCGGCCGCCTTGCCCTGCGGCCCCAGCGCCGGATCGGCGAGCGGCCCGGCGATCATGATCTGTTCGATTTCCGGCCGCGACAGCATCGCCTTGTCGCCGATAACCGAAATATCGACCGGCACCTGCCGCCAGCCATAAACCTTGTAGCCAAACCCGATGATTTCGGATTCGACGATAGTGCGACACGTCTCCTGCGCCGCCAGATCGGTGCGCGGCAGGAACACCTGGCCCACCGCGAGCAGGTTCGGCTTGGGGCTGTGGCCGGCGCGGTCGATATGTTCGTGGAAGAAATCCAGCGGCAGTTCGACATGGATGCCGGCACCATCGCCGGTCTTGCCATCGGCATCGACCGCGCCGCGATGCCAGACCGCCTTGAGCGCTTCGATACCAGCAATGACGACGCGCCGCGACGGCTTGCCATCGGTCGCAGCGATCAGGCCAACGCCGCAAGCATCCGATTCCATATCGGGACGATACATGCCGATATCGGCAATGCGGGCTCGCTCGGCGGCAGAAGCCGTAAAGGCGGCGGGGCTGGCAGGGGGGAGCGCGAATGACATGGGCTGCGCCTTATTTTGCGGGGCTGTTGAGTGGCGCCAGCGCCGCCTTCAGGCGGGGTGCACTGGCCTGCATCGCGGCATCAAGCTTGCCACCGATGATCTGTGCCGATGCCTGGCTTATTTCGGCGGTCACCTTGCCCTGGCGGGAATAAAGCGCGCGGCCAAGTGGACTGCGATAAAAATCGGCCAGGCCCTTCAGTTCGGCAGCGGAATAGTTGCGGGCATAAGCGCGCGCCGATTCGTTGACGACGGCATTGATATTGGCATCGATGACCTTTTGCGCCACCTCGGCCTGGATGGCCCCGGCCTTTTGCAGCACCGGATCGAACTTTGCCTTGTTGGCCTGATACGCCTGCAAAAACCCCGGTTGCTGCGCGAGTTGCGCGCGCATTGCCATGCCGCTGCGCATCGCGGCGACATTTTGCGCCATCACCCGGCCGAGCTGGCCGCGCACATCAAGCTGTTTGACCAGCGCATTGGCCGCAACCAGCGCCGCCGGATCCACCGGCGCCTTCGCGGCAACCGGCGCAGCAGCCACAACAACGGCAGCAAGAAAGATCATCATCAGCGCTACTCCTCAGGCCGCAACCGCAGCAACGCCCAACCGGGCGCGCAGATATTTGTGCATATGGGTCGCGACATCGCGTCCGTCGCGTATCGCCCAGACCACCAGTGAAGCGCCGCGGACAATATCACCGGCGGCAAACACCCCGGGCAACGACGTCATCATGGTCTGATGGTCGACGCGCAGCGTGCCCCAGCGCGTGACCGACAGATCGGGCGCGCCGAACAGCGCCGGCAGGTCTTCGGCATCGAACCCAAGCGCCTTGATGACCATGTCGGCGGCGGCGGTGAAGTCGCCTCCCGGATCGACTTCGGGTGCTCGGCGTCCATCCGGACCGGCCTGGCCAAGCCGCATGCGCGTGGCACGCACCATGCCCTGTTCGATCGCAACCGGTGCCGCGAGCCAGACGAATTCCACGCCTTCCTCCTCGGCATGGGCGACTTCGCGGATCGATCCCGGCATGTTGACGCGGTCGCGGCGATACAGGCATTTGATGCTCGCCGCGCCCTGGCGAACCGCGGTGCGCACGCAATCCATGGCCGTGTCGCCACCACCGATAACAACGACATGCTTGCCCGCCGCATCGAAGCGCGCCGCGTTGGCGACGCTGTCGCCAAAACCGGCCCGGTTTGACGCGGTGAGAAAGTCGAGCGCTTCGAAAACCGTGCCGCCATCCGATCCGGGCACATCGACGGCGCGGGGCACATAGACGCCAGTCGCGACCAACAGCGCATCATGGCGCTCGCGCAGTTCGGCAAGCGTGGCATCGCGGCCGACTTCGAAATCATGGTGAAACACGATGCCCGCATCGCGCAACCGTTCGACGCGGCGCATCACCACTGGCTTTTCGAGCTTGAAACCGGGGATGCCGTAGGTCAGCAACCCGCCGGCGCGGTCATAGCGATCGTAAATATGTACCGTATAACCCTTGGTGCGCAAATATTCGGCGGTCGTCAGCCCCGCCGGGCCGGCGCCGATGATTCCCACCGATTGCGCCGAACGATCAGCAACGATCCGTACCGGCTTGACCCAGCCATTTTCCCAGGCGGTATCGGTTATGAATTTTTCAACAGCGCCGATGGTGACGCTGCCGAAATCCTTTTCGATGACGCAATTACCCTCGCATAGCCGGTCCTGCGGACAGATGCGGCCGCAGATTTCCGGCATTGTGCTCGTGGCCGCCGACAATTCATACGCTTCTTCCAGCCGGCCTTCGGCGGTCAGCTTGAGCCAATCGGGGATATTATTGTGCAGCGGGCAGTGCACCTGGCAAAAGGGTACGCCGCATTGCGAACAACGCGATGCCTGCTCCTCGGCCTTGGCAATGATGTAGGGCCGCGCGATTTCGAGGAAATCATGGGTGCGATCATCGGCGGCGCGCTTGACCGGATAGGCCTGGACCGCGCTGGTGAATTTCAGCATCTTGATATCAGCCATGGCTCTCCCCCTTGCGAGGCGGGGAATTAGCCGGTTCGGCTCGGCGAGTCACGTGAATAATCGATTATAGGTAAGTTTCGCTTACCTAATTTACGGCGAGCCGACTTCACCGATAGGCCGAAAGGAGTTAATTAGTCTTGTATCGGTCCTATCTTGCCAGAAGCCATATCAGCGCCGCCGTTCCGACCACGATCCGGTACCAGGCAAAGGGCGCAAAACCGAACCGGCTGACGATCGCGACAAAGCCCTTCACCACCGCCAGCGCAACGACGAAGGAGACGGCAAAACCAATGGCAATGGCGTTGATCTGGCTGCCATCAAGGCTATCGCGGTTTTTCCACAACAGCAGCACCGTCGCCCCGGCAATGGTCGGCACCGCCAGAAAGAAGCTGAATTCTGCCGCGGTCTTGCGGTCAATGCGCAGCAGCATCGCCGCCATGATCGTGGCGCCCGATCGCGACACGCCGGGTATCATCGCCACACATTGTCCGATCCCCACCAGCAGCGCCGATCGCGCCGGCATGGTTTCGACACTGTCGATTACCGGCGCCCCGGCGGTCTTTTCGATCCACAAAATCGCAAAACCGCCGATAATGAGCGCCACCGCCACGGTCATCGGGCTCAGCAGCATGGCCTCGAAAGCCTTGATGAACAGCACCCCGGCGATACCGGCCGGCACAAAACCGAGCACAATGTTGCGAACAAAGGCGAAGGCGCCGGGCTGGCGACCGAACAACCCCAGCGCAACCCCCCAGAACCGCCGCCAATAGGCGACGACAACCGCCAGGATTGCCCCCGACTGGATGGCTATTTCAAAGGTGGCGTTGTCGTCACCCTTGAAGCCCAGCAATTCGCCGGCCAGGATCAGGTGCCCCGTCGATGACACCGGCAAAAATTCGGTCAACCCCTCGACGATGCCAAGAAGAATGACGGTAAGTAACGAATGTTCCAAGACCGTTTAGCTCCGCCGCCGGAAACGCAACCGGCGGCGGAGCTCTAGCCGAGGTGCGCGCCAGGCGCCAGCCTGCAATCAGGCCAGGATCGATGCCGTCGTCCGCCGACGCCGCAGGGCAGCACCGATAAAACCGAAGCCGGAGATCAACATCATCCAGGTTCCCGGTTCGGGCACCGCGAGATCATAACCCATCACATCAAACGCCAGCCGGTCGAGCTTGGAGATGAACATGAACGGCCGCGTGCCACCGGGGCCGGAAGCCGTCGGGTCCATAATGCCGATCGGCGGGCTGATGTTGAGCAGCGTATCGTCCTTCCAATCCGCACTGTCGCCGCAGCATAATGCCTCAGCTCAACTTGTCATGCTGAACCGCCCGCCGGGACGATATCGTTCAAGCATCGCTGGCACAAACGCCGACATCGGCGTCAGCAACACGCCCAGCTCGGCGAGCCCCGGCATACCTGCGGCAACGACATTATCCTTGCCCAACATCGTCAGCTGATCCGACGTCATTGGCATGAACGGCAACACATCGCCCAGCTTGGCCATCAGTGCCGCAATCGCCGCCGGCACTTCCACCAGTCGCCGATGCTGCCGCGTTTGCGCATTTATCATGGCCAATATGGCGCGAAAGCTCATCACATCGGGCCCGCCGAGCTCATAGGTGCGGCCCGCCGCATCGGCGCGGCTGAGCGCTGCCACAACCGCGGCGGCTACATCCATCACGAACACCGGCTGGAAGCGGCTGTCACCGGCGATCACCGGAAGCACCGGCGACAGCCGCGCCATGGCGGCAAAACGATTGAGAAACTGGTCCTCGGGCCCGACAACCAGGCTGGGCCGCAGGATGGTCGCGGTCGGTATCGCCGCCATCACGGCGGCTTCGCCCTGCGCCTTGGTACGAGCGTAAGGCACCGATGAAGCCGCATCTGCACCAATAGCGGATATCTGGATGAAATGCTGCACCCCTGCGGCAGCGGCCGCAGCGGCGGCGCGGCCAGCACCGGCGGCCTGAACGGCGGCAAAGCTCTGCGATCCCGTTTCGGCAAGAATACCAACCAGATTGACCCCGGCATCGGCGCCGGCAAAAGCGCCGGCCATCTGGGCATCGGAGGTGATGTCGCCATGCACGAGCTGGATCTGGCCCAGCCCACCCAATGGTTTCAGGAAAAGCGCCGCTTCGGGATGACGCACCGCGACGCGCACTCGAAAACCTGCCTCGGCAAGCCGCTGCACCACATAACGACCCAGAAAGCCCGAGCCGCCCACAACGGTAACCAGCGCACCCGGAGCCAGCGCGGAAAATGAAATCTTCATGGCCAGCCTTTACAGCGGCGAGCCCCTTGTGTCTTGCTTCTCGTTGTCGGAATTTTGTCGCATGTTTTTGCATACACGCAATTGACAAGCCCGCCTGCTACCCCTAACCCGCCGCTTCTACTCCGTGCCCAGATGGCGGAATTGGTAGACGCACCAGCTTCAGGTGCTGGCGCTCGCAAGGGCGTGGAGGTTCGAGTCCTCTTCTGGGCACCATTTCATTCATATCATAGATTGATTACAATCCCTTAGGGGTGGTCGTCAAACTTTTCCCACCCTCGCGCCTGCCCTTGCGAAGGGGAAACGCTGTGCGCGCGCATGCGTAGCCTGCCTGGCGAACTGCCATGATCCTGTGAACGTCAATCTACCTCTGGGTATCGTCGTAAGCTTGGGGCATCGCGATGCTCCCTTCATGGGAATATCTTGACAGCCTGTCCAGTTTTCCGGGACGATCTCAATCGCGCCTTTGTTCGACCGCGGTGTCAAATCTGACGAGATTGCAGTCTGACCGTAAATTCGCGAAGGCGCGTTTTTACGATTTGCCGATCGGGCTCAGATGCCAGCGACGTGTTGGCGCGGTCGCCAAGCTCAAGCGCTTCATGGTGTGCCGCCTTGCCGAACAGAGCTGCATTTCGCCCCGCAAGTGCTGCAAGCACCGCCACCATTCGAATCTGTACTTCGGCTAAAGCGCACGCATCGCGCGCGATCGGGTTGAAGAAGCTGCGGAACAGATCGTCGATGTCGAGGTCCGGCGCGTAAACGCGTTCCAGCTTGACGGGTTCTTCCTCATCGACAGCGTCCGCGAGTGCCAGAAACACACGAAGTCCGGAATTCAGCACTTCGATAGCCGTGCCCGGATCATTGACGGCGGGGGACAGCGCCCGCGAGGCGATTTCCGAAAGGACAATTATCCCGAAACGTGGATCCTGATCGAATTCACGATCATTGCCCACTGTCACACACGCGCAAAAATCATCCAGGATCGCGGTTTCGACTGACGGCGCGACATGCAGGATCGGCCGGCCGGGATGCACCAGCGATCCCGGCATGGCGGCAATATGGACGATGACGCCATGCTTGCATGCCAGTTCATCAAGCTCGGCGGCGTCGATATGCACAACCATTCCCGACCGGGCGGCATAAGCGCTTTGGGCCAGCGCCGGGATGGAGACTTCGCGCATCGCTCCCAACCGCGGGGTCACGCCTGCGCGCCTGAAGGCTGGAACGGTCGCTTCTTCGACCCGGATGATCGTATCGCCGACGCGCCCAAACTTGCCGAGCTGTTCGATCCAGCGGAGCAGCGCCGCAACGATCACGAACAGCACCACAAGCGTTGCCAGGAACAGGATCAAGCGGCCCTTTTCGCTGTAGATGCCCGCGGCAAGGCCGATGACGCCGACGATGCTGAACAGGAATGACCCGACAAAGGTCGCCAGCGTGTTTTGTGCCACCGAATCCGCGAGCAACAATTTGGTCGATCGCGGCGTCACATTGGAAGTTGCCGCCGAATAGGCCGACACCATGATCGAAAGAGAAAATGTCGTTACCGCGAGCATGCTTGAAGCAAGGATGTTGAGGATGTGATCGACGGAGCCCGCGGCAAGCGTCAAGCCGGGCGTGTACGGAATATACGGACCAATGATCGCTGCGAGCAGTGCAACCACAACGGCTGCAACGCTGAACAGCGCGGCCCTTACCCAGATCCTTTTGGTGAACTGGCGAACCATCCAGGCGGTCTTGCCAACGAGCGAAGCGGCCTGGTTGCTCATGACGACAAAACATCGGCTGGATTGCGCGTGGCGCACCTGCCAGCCACGGCGTCAACCGTCGAGATATTGCCGAAATACGTCATGTCACAGCCCTTTTTACAGCGATGCCATACGATCGAGCGGGCGATCAGTGCTCATCGCCAATCGGCGTAATCGACGAATATTGATCTGGTGCCGGTTGCAGGAATCGAACCCGCGACATCCAGTTTACAAAACTGGCGCTCTACCAACTGAGCTAAACCGGCATTCGGCTTCCATATCCCCGCGGCGGGCGCGACGCAAACATCTTGTCGGCGGGCGCGACGCAAACATCTTGTCGGCGGGCGCCGCAACATCAGCAGCCCAGGATGCAACCGGGGTCCTTGTCCCACCAGACGATACGGACAACCATGTCGCCGGCATCACGGCGAGGATCGGTGGCGATGGTGTTGATGCGGCCGGTCTGTGGGGCGGCAATTGTTTCGATCACCCGCCCGAAGCTATCGGCGATGTTGGCGATCGGCTGACCCTTGATGACATCGCTGCCCAATGGCGCCAGCAGCGTCATCCAGCCGGCGTGGCCGGTGCGCACCGCCACGATCCGGTTGGCGACATAGGGTGCTGGTTCGGCAACCGTTCCGGCGATCATGCCCATTTCGGTCATCAGGTTGGTCAACCCGGTCACGCCGCGCGATACGCTTGCCGCATCGAACACTTCGGGGCGGCCGAGCTCAAAGGTAATCGCCGGCACGCCAGCGCGAGTCAGTTCATTTTCCACCGTGCCCTTTTCGCCCGGGTCCATCTTCAGGATGTCGGGGCCGACAAGCGTCGCCATGCGGCGGGTGCGCGGTGTCGAGGCAAAGGCATATATGACATAGGCGGTGCCGCGCGACTGGGTGTGCAGATCGACCGCGGCATCGGCGTTGGGCAGCAACAGCCCGGCCCATAGCCGTTTGGCGTAGCGCTGGGCTGCCCCGCCATCGCCGCCGGGCATCACCCGGTTGAGGTTGCTGCCATCGGGAAATTCGCGGCTGCTCGCCAACAGGCCGGGTGTGTTGAGGCCCGGCACCAGCACCAGCGTGCCAGTCAGCGCTTTGGGATCGACCGTTGCCGCAAGCCGGTGGATGACGGCAATGCCATTCAACTCATCACCATGGATCCCGGCGGTAACCAACAGGCGCGGGCCGGGCCGGGCGCCCTTTATGACGATCACCGGCACCTGCCAGCCCTGCGCCAAGCCATTGTCTGTGGTGCGAAACCAGAAATTCTGCACCTGCCCGGCCGGCAGGTCGGCGGTGTCGAGCCGGTCGATGACGGGCACGCCGGCCAGGCTGCCGCTGCGCTCGGTCGCGGCCGCTGCCATCGAAAGCGGCGTTGCTGCCGCCAGAAAGGCCAGCAGCAGCGCGCGAATCATGCCGATTCTCCCGGCGCCTGCGCCTTGATGATCAGGGCATGCACCCCGCCCGGCACCATCAGGTCACCCAGCGCTGCATAGACCAGCCGCTGCCGCGCTACCCGCGATTGCCCGGCAAAGGCGGCGGCCGTCAGTTTGACGGTGAAATGGCTTTCTCCCGATCCGTCGTGCCCGGCATGACCGCGATGGCTTTCGCTGTCATCGATGATCGCCAGCGCCTCGGGGGCGAGGGCAGCGCGCAGCCGAGCCTCGATCTTGTCTGCTACCGCGCCCATTTGTTCCCTTTCGCAAATCTGCTGCCGTCTATAGTCCTTCTTGCGCCTCCGCCAACCGGCAAGCCCAGGGACTGCTCGACATTACCGCTGAATCATCCGCCACGCCCAAACGCCCGCAGCGTCTGCACGGCCGCATCGAACGCCCCGACCCGCTGGGCTGCGACCATCCCGGCTGCCAGCGTCACGGCGAATTTCGAGCGCCGCGAACGAATCGCCTCCCCGGCAGCGAAGGCGGCTGGCAATTTTTGTGCCTCGAACACGTCCGCGAATTCAACGCCGGCTATAATTTTTTCGATGGCCTGTCGCCCGATGAAGTGCACGAGGCGCAATCGCCGCTCGCCGGCTGGGAACAGGCAACCACGCCCAAGGGCCGCACGGCGTTCAGTTTTGGCGACGCGCATGATCTTTTCACCACCGAAAGGCGCGCCCGAGATCGCTCAACCGCCCCGCGACGCTGGGCCGCAAGCGGCGACGCGCCGGCGCTATCGGCGCTCGGCCTGACCGACGCCGCCACCGCCGATGATGTGCGCCGCGCCTATAAACGCCTCGTGCGGCGCTACCACCCTGACAGCAATGGCGGGGACCGCAGCCACGAAGGAAAGTTGCAGGCTGTCGTCAACGCCTATACGCACCTCAAATCTGCCATTGCCTTTCGAACGGAGTCCTGACCGCCGTGTCCACTTACCCGACCGATCCTGCCAACCCGCTGTGGACCGCCCCCAAGGTGCCCGACACCAGTGTTGATGCCCGCGAAGTTTTTGGCGTCGATATCGACATGCAGGTGCCGGCCTTTTCGATCGCCGATGAACGCGTGCCCGATCTCGATCCGTCGTATGTGTTCGATCCGGACACCACCCTCGCCATCCTCGCCGGCTTCACCCACAACCGCCGCGTCATGGTGCAGGGCTATCACGGCACGGGCAAATCCACCCATATCGAACAGGTCGCGGCGCGGCTCAATTGGCCGTGCATCCGCATCAATCTCGATAGCCATATCAGCCGCATCGATCTGATCGGCAAGGATGCCATCGTGTTGCGCGATGGCCAGCAGGTCACGGAGTTTCGCGAAGGCCTGTTGCCCTGGGCGCTGCAAACCCCGACGGCGCTGGTGTTCGACGAATATGACGCCGGCCGCCCCGATGTGATGTTCGTCATCCAGCGCGTGCTCGAAGTCGAGGGCAAGCTGACCCTGCTCGACCAGAACCGCGTCATCCGCCCCAACCCCTGGTTCCGGCTGTTCGCCACCGCCAACACGGTCGGCTTGGGTGACACCACCGGCCTGTATCATGGCACCCAGCAGATCAACCAGGGCCAGATGGACCGCTGGAACATCGTCACGACGCTGAATTATCTGCCGCACCACACCGAAACCGCCATCGTTGTCGCCAAGGTCAAGGAATTCGACAGCGATATCGGCCGCAAGCAGGTCGGCAACATGGTCCGCGTCGCCGATATGACCCGCGCCGGCTTCATGGGCGGCGACATCAGCACCGTCATGAGCCCACGCACCGTCATCACCTGGGCGCAGAACGCGACGATCTTCGGCGGTAACATCGGTTTCGCCTTCCGGCTGAGCTTCCTCAACAAATGCGATGAGGCCGAACGCGGGATCGTGGCGGAATATTACCAGCGGGTGTTTGGGGAAGAATTGCCCGAGAGCATTGCGGTGAAGGCGCGGCGCTAGATGCTATTTGCATGCCGCGTTCGCGTCAGGAGGAGGGCTCGGCGGGTCTTTGGGCTGGGATAAGTCGATATCGACCAAGAGCCGGGGCGAGGCCACTCGGGGGGCGCATCGTGTATTCAAACAATCGCCGCCAAGCCCTTTTTCTGCACGATCCCCAGCAACCGCAGCGCCGGGCCGCCCGGCCGTTTCGTCCCCCGCTCCCATTCCGATACGAGATTTTTCGACACATTTAGATAGCGGGCGAACACCGGTTGTGACACGCGCTCCTGCTCGCGAATCGCTCTGATCGCGTCGGGCGCCAGCACCGGTGCCGGTGCGAGGCACGCGGCATCGAACTCGCGCATGGTCTGCTTGTCGATGGCGCCGCGTTCGTGCAGCCCTTCCATCATTTCGTGCACTGCGGCCATCGCATCGCTGTTATATGTCTTTGCCATGTTCGACCTCCGTCAAAACCCCTGCTGCCACTTCCGCATCGATCTGCGCTTGGGTTAGCCCCAACACGATTTTCGCGGCCTTGCGAAACGCCGCCAATTCGTCGGCATCCAGATTGGCCTTGCTGTTCTTGGCAAACCCAAAGGCAAACACCGCTCGTTCACCGTCTCGAAAGAAAATCAACGTCCGGTAGCCGCCCGATCGACCTTGGCCCGGCCGCGCCACGCGCTGCTTTATCAAACCGCTGCCCAACGGCGCATCGATCAAGCCAGCCGCGGCCCGACGCACCGCATCGACCAGCATCGTATCATTCACATCTTCCTTGCGCGCAAATTTGGCGAACCATGCGTTCTTGTAAATCCGCACGCCCAAGGTCACTCCGGAAGATGCCTGCATATGTCATACATAGTTTTACACTTCAAGTCATGCGAACGACCCTTGATATCGATCATGTCCGCCAGCAGCTTTCAAAATTGCTTGATCGGGTTCGAGCCGGCGAGGAGATCATCATCACGGTGAAGGGCGAACCGCGTGGCCGGCTGATCCCGCAGCCAGTCAGCGACAAATCGGCCGGTTGATATTTGTCACCAACCCGGCTCTGGCGTTAGGTTGCCGGCCGCTGCTACAACTCGCAAATGTCTGCCCCTGAAAACCCCGTCGAAGATTTCCGTGCCGCTGTTGCCGCCGCTTTGCGTGCGCTCGGTCATGCGCCCGATGTCGAACTCGCCTTTACCGCTGACAAGCCGTCGTGCTTTGGCGATCAGGCGCGGGTGCCGCAGCCGGGGCGGGCCTTGCCGGCCGATCAGGTGGCCGAAGTGCGCGGCTGGGCCGATAGTTTTGCGCTCAGGAAGCGCCATCATGACCCGGCGCTGCATGGTGTCGACCAACCTGAGGTCGGGCTGGCGCGCGATATCTGGAATGCGGTCGAACAGGCTCGCTTCGAAGCGCTGGGCGCGTCCGAAATGGCCGGGGTGGCGCGCAATCTTGATCGCATGACTGAAATGCGGGTGCGCGCCGATCCGATCGTGCGCGCCCGGTCGCCCGAAGAAGTGCCGATGGCGACAGCGCTCGGCCTGCTGGTGCGCGAGCGGCTGACCGGTGAGCCGGCCCCCAAGCTTGCCGAAGCGGCGCTCGATCTGGTGCGGCTCGATATCGAAGCCCGTGCCGGTGGCCATCTTGATGATCTGATCGCAGCACAGGGTGACCAGGCGGCGTTTGCGCAGGTCATGCGGCGGGTATTGTCCGATCTCGGGCTCGGCGCCGACCCCGATGCCGATGCCGAAGAAGCCGGCGATTCGGAGGAAGAACAGGAACAGGACAGCGCCGGCGAGGAAGGCGACGAGCAGGACCAGGACGCCGGCAGCGACGAACAATCGACCGAAAGCCGGGTCGAGGAATCACAGGACGACGCCGACGCCAGCGAGACGCGCGAAGCCGAAATGGACAGCGACATGGTCTCCGACGCCGAAATGGGCGAGGATGGCGAGGAAGGCATGACGCCGTGGCGGCCCAATCAGCCGATGTCGGACTTGCCGCCCGATTTTGATTACAAGGCCTATTCCAAGGCCAGTGACGAGATCATCGCTGCTGACGAACTGTGCGACCCCGAGGAACTCACCCGGTTGCGCGCCTATCTCGATCAACAGCTCGTGCCACTGCAATCGGCGGTGACCAAGCTCGCCAACCGGCTACAGCGCAAGCTGATGGCGCAGCAGAACCGCAGTTGGGATTTCGATCAGGAAGAGGGCCTGCTCGATGCGGCGCGGCTGGTGCGGATCGTCACCAACCCGAGCTATGCGATGAGCTACAAGGTTGAACGCGATACCGAATTTCGTGATACGGTGGTGACGCTGCTGATCGACAATTCGGGTTCGATGCGCGGCCGGCCGATCAGCATTGCCGCGATTTGCGCCGATATTCTGGCCCGCACGCTGGAGCGCTGCGCGGTGAAAACCGAGATTCTGGGCTTCACCACCCGCGCCTGGAAGGGCGGGCAGGCGCGCGAAAAATGGCTCGCTGACGGTCGCCCGGTCAAACCGGGCCGGCTGAATGACTTGCGCCATATCATCTACAAGGCCGCCGATGCGCCATGGCGCCGGGCGCGCAAAAACCTTGGCCTGATGATGCGCGAAGGGCTGCTGAAGGAAAATATCGATGGCGAAGCGCTGCTCTGGGCGCATGATCGGCTGATGGCGCGGCGTGAGGATCGCCGCATCCTGATGGTGATTTCAGACGGCGCGCCGGTCGATGATTCGACGCTGTCGGTCAATACCGGCAATTATCTCGAACGCCATTTGCGCCAGGTCATCAAGCATATCGAGACGCGATCTCCCGTCGAACTTATTGCCGTCGGCATCGGCCATGACGTGACGCGCTACTATGCCAAGGCCGTGACGATCATGGACGCCGAACAATTGGGCGGCACACTGGTCGATCAACTCGCCGGGTTGTTCGATGCCAAGCCAGCCCGGGCGCGCGGCCGCAGATGACCAGCCTCGCGCATGCTGGCACCTATGTCCGCGATGTCGCGGCCAGCATAGCCCGTATTCGCGAAAATGTGCTCGATTGGGAACATCTGCCGGCGCTCCATGCCAGCAGCTTTGGAACTTGCGAACTGGTCGATGAAGACAGCGACGGCTGGCGCATCCGGTTGACCGCAAAGGGCGGTGGCCCGGCGCAGATTTTGAAACTGTTCATCGCCCCCGACACCAGCCGCTACCGTGTCGTCACCGAGGCCGGCCCCGGCGCAACCAGCGAAATTCGCGTCGACGTGACCGAAACCGGGCCGCACGCCTGCCACGTTCGCGTTGAATATCATGTGCCGGTCACCGACCCCGATGTGCTGGCGATGATCGGCAAGGCCTTTGTCGCGATTTACGAACTTTTGTGGGATGAAGACGAAGCGATGATGCAGGCGCGCGAGGCAGCGCTGGCACCGCGCCCGCGCGCGCCCGACAAGGTCGATCTTGGCGCCGAAGAAGCGCTGGTGTTGCCGCTTGATTTCGATATTGGCGCGGGTCGTTTTCGCCTCATCCGCCACGCTGGCGCGCTACTGGCACACAGCCGCATCTGCCCGCACTGGCTGGGGCCGATCGCCGCCGAACCCGATGCCGATGGCTGCCTGACCTGCCCGTGGCACGGCTATCGCTTCGATGCCGCCACCGGGCGCAGCGCCGATGGCCGCACCCTGCGCCTCGCGCCGGCGCCGCGCATCTCGAGCGAACACGGCCATATCATCGCGTGCGCGTAAGCCTGTTCACCCGCTGGCCGACCCCGGGCCAGGCGAAGACCCGGCTTATCCCGGCGCTCGGGCCGCAAGGCGCCGCCGATCTCCACCGCCGCCTGACCGAGCGCACCGTGGCGACAGTGCGCGCCGCCGGGCTGGCGCTGGAAATCCGCAGCACCGGGGCGGACCCGGCGCGCTTTCGGGACTGGCTGGGGGCGGGGGCGGTGGTCGATCAGGGGGACGGCGATCTGGGCGCGCGCCTCGCCCGCACCGCCGAAACCCTGCCGGTGCTGCTCCTCGGCGCCGATATTCCGGGGTTGCAACCGCAGCATCTCGCCGCCGCTGCTGCCGCGCTGGCCAGCGCGCCGGCAGTGATCGGTCCGGCGGCGGACGGCGGCTATTGGCTGCTCGGGCTGGCGGTGCCGATGCCGCAATTGTTCACCGATATCGAATGGGGCACCGGGTCGGTGCTGGCAGCAACGCTCGCCAAACTGCCGCCGGGCACGCCGCGCCTCGACACCCTGTCCGATCTCGATACGCCTGAAGACCTGGCCCACTGGCCCGGCCTGTGAGCGTAGCCCCAAAAATCGCCATCGTCATCCCGATGCTCAACGAGGCCGCCGCACTGCCGCGCCTCGCGCGCTGCCTCGCGGCGCTTGAGCCACGCCCGGCCGAAATCCTCTGCGTCGATGGCGGCAGCAGCGATGACAGCGTGGCGGTGGCGCAAGCGCTCGGCCTGGCGGTCATCACATCACCCAAGGGCCGCGGCCGGCAATGCAACGCCGGCGCCGCTGCGACCACATCGCCAATCATCCTGTTCCTCCACGCCGATACCTGGCTGCCCGATGATGGCGTGGCGGTGGCGGCGGCGACGATGGCCGATCCGCGCACCGTGCTCGCCGGCTTCACCGCGATTCTGGCCGGGCCGGAAAAAACCCGCTGGGTGACGACGGCGCACAACTGGCTGAAAACCTGGTACGCCCCAGCGCTGTTCCGCCCCTGGCTGTTCGTGCGCGGCGGGCGGCTGTTGTTCGGCGACCATGCCATGTTCGTGCGGCGCAGCGCCTTTGATGCCATCGGAGGCTTCGATGAAGCGCTTGGCGTTATGGAGGAGGCCGACCTGTGCGTCCGCATCGTCCCCCACGGCCGCACCCGCCTGCTCAGCCGCACCGTCACCACATCGGACCGCCGCATCGCCGCCTGGGGCGAATGGCGGGCGAACTGGGTTTATCTGAAAGTCGGTATCCGCTGGGGGCTGGGGTTGCGGCTGAAGACGCTGGGGAAGCTGTATCCGGATGTGCGGTAGCGGAGCGACCTTTACCTCGCCCCGCTGGGGAGAGGTCGAGAGACGCGCGTAGCGCGGCCCGTGAGAGGGGTTCTCATGTTCCCCTCTCCCGGCGGGGGGAGGTTTTCGTTACGCCGCTGCCTTCACCCGCACAAACCCGGCCGCCACCGCAAATGCAATAAGCCGGTCCATCCATGCCGCATCGGTTGGCGGGCAGGCCGGCAACAGCGCGCAATCCGCGACGAAGCGCGGGTCGCGCAGCAGATAGGCGGTGTAGAGCGTCGCGGCCGCGGCGTGCCAGCGGCGTTCACCGGCGGGGAGCTGTGCCGGATCGAACTGCGCCGGCACCACCCATGCCGGCGTGCCAAGCCCGGCGCGCGCCATGGCGCTGCCGATGGCGGGAATCGGCGTCAGGGTGCTGGCGGTCAGATGCACGGTCTGCCCGGCGAATTCGGCGAAGCGCCCGGTCATCATCATCAGCCCGGCGATGACATGGTCGATCGGCACCAGGTCGAGCGTCGCGCCCGCCGCCGCTGGCAGGGTGTGGATGCGGCCTTCGGCGATCAGCTTGAAGATCATGTAGATATTTTCGAAGCGCGAAATCCGGCCATCCGCCCAATTGCCGACCACCACCGACGGCCGCGCAATGGCGAAGGCCAGGCCCGAGGCGCGCACCAGCGCTTCGCCGGCCGCCTTGCTGGCTTCATAGCCGTTGGTGAAGGCGGCGCCGGTGAA
>JBBQMB010000045.1:0-18596 GCA_038328515.1 Sphingomonadales bacterium | reverse complement strand
AAAATCGATCGGCTGGCCGATATCGTCCTGCGGCTTGTGATAGCGGGTGCGATACCAGGTGCGGAAAAGCGCTTCCTCAGGGCTGCCATTGTCATAACCGAACATGAAGGCGATGGCGGGAATGCCGGCGTCTAGAAATGGCGTGGCGTCGGTGCGGGTGATCATGCCGCGTGCGGGCTCGCGGTCAGGGCGCGGGGTGATGCCCATTGGCGCAGCAACGGCTTCGACATTGCGAATGAGGCTGCTTTTATCGGATCCGATCACGGTCAGGATTTTGAGCGGAAACAGTGGCCGGATGGCATCAAGGGTGACTGTTGCCGCGAGTTGGTCGCGCGGCACGGTCGGGTGAGCAACGAACCAGCGCGAGCCGAGCAAGCCCTTTTCCTCGCCGGTGAACACAGCGAAGAGCACCGGCCGGGCAAAACCCTTGCCGGCGCGTTTCTGGGCCAGCCGTACCAGCGTGGCGACATAGGCGGCATCGTCAAAGGCACCATTGTAGATTTTGTCGCCCGCGACCGGTGTGCCGATGCCATAGCCATCGAGATGGGCATCGATAACGATGGTTTCGCCGGCCAGCGCCGGATCGGTACCGGGCAACAGTGCCAGAACATTGTCGCTGGTCAGATCGCGCTGCGAGACCGCCATCGTGGCTTCCAACCGGACGGGCAAGTCAAAGCCGGGCAGCGGCCGCGCGGCAACGCCATCGGCCAGCAGCGCCGCTGCATCATGGCCAGAAGTGGCGAGCAGCGCGGGCAGCGCGGCTGCGTTCAGCCGGATGACCGGCAGCGCCGGCGCGGTGGCCGGGGCGGCGTCGCGCAGATCGATGCTGCGCGCATAGGCAGCTGGCCAGAACCAACTGGGCTGTTCCTCGGTGAAGCCGATATCATCGATGTTGATGAGTCCGGCGGCGCCGGCGGCTGCCACAGTGGCGAGCCGCGCCCCGGCCCCCGGCATGCCAGCGCGGCGGCCGCCGAAGCACAGCACGATCTTGCCGGCAACATCGCTGCCGACTTCGGCCTTGCCGCAATAGCCACGAAATACGACCGGCGCGGCGATCTGCGCGGGCAGGGCATCGGTAGCGCGGATCGACACATCGTGGAGGAAGCGCAGCGCGGTGCTGCTGCCATCGGCGCGGCGGATGACGAAACGGGTGCCAGTGGTTTCGACCCGGCTTTCATGCAGCGGCACGGTTTGGAGAAACCCACCCCCGTCGCCCATCGGCGTCAGCCCGGCCTGTTCGAACAGCGCCGCCACCATCGCCGCGGCGCGGGCGTGGCCGGGTGATCCGGTGTCACGGCCCTGCATTGCGTCGGATGATAATTGCCCGATGAGTTGCCACCAGGCTTTGGTATCGGCGTCTTTCGGCCCGGCGGCCAGCGCGGGTGCAGCGATTCCAAGCGCGAGCAGGGCGGCGATCGGGCGCCGCATCACATCGCCTCGGGCTGGCCGAGGTGCATCAGGAAATCGGCCTTGCCGATGGGCACGCCGGCAGCGCGCAAAATCGCATAGGTCGTGGTGGCATGGAAAAAGAAATTGGGCAGCGCAAAGCCGGTCAGGAAGGCCGATCCGGTGAAGCGATAGCCCATGCCATTGGGGAATTTCAGGGCGATTTCGCGCGTCGCGCCGGCGGCGATTTCAGCGGGGTCGACGCCGTTGATGAAGGTGATGGTGCGATCGATCCGGTCTTTCAACTCGGCAAAGCTTGCCTCGGTATCGGCCATTGGCGGCGGGGTGAGGCCCGCAAGGCGCGCCACGGCGCCCTTGGCGGCATCGGACGCCATCTGGATCTGACGCGGCAGCGGGTGCATGTCGGGCGCCAGCCGCGCCGCCAGCAATTCCGCTTCAGGAACGTCGCCTGTCTTGTCGAGCCAGGTGCGCATGTTGCCCAGCGCGTTGACCAGAACCGGCGCAGAAGCGTCATAAACCGAAAAAGTCATGCAAATTTTCCTGCGCGTTGAACGTGTCGAACAGTAGCCGGCCTTGCGGCCGGCGCCAGCCCCGGAGTTTCATGCAAAAACACCCCCGCCAGGCGGGCTGGCGGAGGTGTTTTGCACTTCGTGATTGCGGCTCAGATGCCTTTGGAGATCGCCGCGTCGAGATTGGCGCGCACGGCTTCAAAGAATTTTTCGGTGGTCATCCAGGCCTGTTCCGGGCCGACGAGCAGCGCCAGATCCTTGGTCATGGCGCCCGATTCCACCGTTTCGATGCAGATGCGCTCAAGGGTTTCGGCAAATTTGGTGACTTCGGGGGTGCCATCGACCTTGCCGCGATGCTTCAGACCGCCGGTCCAGGCAAAGATCGAGGCAATCGGGTTGGTGCTGGTCGGCTTGCCTTCCTGGTGCATGCGATAGTGGCGCGTCACGGTGCCATGCGCCGCTTCGGCTTCCACCGTCTTGCCATCGGGGGTCATCAGGATCGAGGTCATCAGGCCCAATGAACCAAAGCCCTGCGCGACCATGTCGGACTGCACATCGCCATCATAATTCTTGCAGGCCCAGACGAACTTGCCCGACCACTTCAGCGCGCTGGCGACCAGATCGTCGATCAGGCGATGCTCATAAACAATGCCAGCTTTGCGGTATGCCGCCTTGAAATCATTGACATAGACTTCTTCGAACAGATCCTTGAAACGGCCATCATAGGCCTTGAGGATGGTGTTCTTGGTCGACAGATAAACCGGCCATTTGCGGTTGAGGCCATAGTTGAGGCTGGCGCGAGCAAAATCGCGGATCGAATCATCAAGATTGTACATGCCCATGGCAACACCCGCCGATGGGTAATCGAACACTTCATGCTCGATGGTTTCCTCGCCATCCTGGCTGACCCATTTCATCATCAGCTTGCCGGGACCCGGCACCTTGAAATCGGTGGCACGATACTGGTCACCAAAGGCGTGGCGGCCGATGACGATCGGGTCGGTCCAACCCGGCACCAGCCGCGGGATCGATTTGATGACGATCGGTTCGCGGAAAACCACGCCGCCCAGGATGTTGCGGATGGTGCCGTTCGGCGACTTCCACATGCGCTTGAGGCCGAATTCCTTGACCCGCGCTTCATCGGGGGTGATCGTTGCGCACTTCACGCCAACGCCGTGTTCGCGGATGGCATTTGCCGATTGCACGGTGATCTTGTCATCGGTTTCGTCGCGGCTTTCCATGCCGAGATCGAAATAAATGAGCTTGATATCGAGATAAGGCAGGATGAGCTGTTCGCGGATCCATTGCCAGATGATCCGCGTCATCTCGTCGCCATCGAGCTCGACGACCGGATTTTTGACCTTGATCTTCGCCATGGCTTTCCCCTGATCCTATCTGTTATCGCTATGGCCCCCCGTCTAGGGCGCGCAAGGCCCGACGGTCAAGAAATGCTGGTCAAGAATCGGGATCACGACAGCCGGTCGGCCGGCGGCAGCTGCGCCGCGAGCGCCGCAAGATCGGGGAGCGGCTGGACCAGGCGATCAAGATCGGGCGGCGCAAAACCGGCAGCCGCAATATGGCGCAGCAGGGCAGCCAGTGGCGCCCAGTAATCATTGTCGCCGAGCAGCCAGATCGGCTTGTTATGAATGCCCAGTTCGCGCCACGTCAGCGATTCGAACAGTTCGTCGAGCGTGCCGATGCTGCCGGGCAGGGCGACAATGGCGTCAGCGCGGGCGTGCATCATGGCCTTGCGCTCGTGCAGCGTTTCAACAACGTGCATCTCGTCACAACCGGTCTGGGCGATTTCGGCCGTCATCAACAGACGCGGGATGATGCCGACAACGCGGCCGCCACCCGCCATCACCGCCCGCGCCGCGACGCCCATCAGGCCAACGGCGCCGCCGCCATAAACAAGCGTCACCCGATGTCGGGCAAGCAACGCGCCAAAAGCCGCAGCGAGTTCGACCTGCGCCGGATCATGGCCGGATCGCGAGCCGCAAAAGAGCAGGATTGAGGTTATCATGCCGTCGTTATGCCGTGTTGAAAGCGCTGCGTCACGCGGCCGATTTGCGCCCATCGGGCGAGAGCGGTAAAGCCGGAGCATGAGCAGCGAAATCCCGACTGAAATCGATAGCGTGCCCGAAAGGCCGCTTCCCCTCGTCCCCGGCGAATCGGCGCGTTACAAATTGCCGCCGATGCATCCGGAGGGGCGTAAATTTGTCGGCATTGCCGCCGTCGCCGTGCTGGTCACCGGCTTCGTGCTGCATCTCGATGCGATTGCCTGGTTGCTTGCCGGATTGACGATCTGGATCGCGGCGTTTTTTCGTGATCCGGTTCGGGTCACGCCCACTGCGCCGGGGCTGATTGTCTCGCCTGCCGACGGGCTGATAAGCCTGATCACCACCGTGGAACCGCCGCGGCAATTGGCGGGTGAAGGTGGTTTGCCGCCGGGGCCGTGCACGCGGATTTCGGTGTTCATGAATGTTTTCGACGTGCATGTGAACCGCGCGCCGATTGCCGGGACATGCACCCGCATTGTCTATGTGCCGGGCAAATTCCTCAATGCTGATCTCGACAAAGCCAGCGACGACAATGAACGCCAATATTTCATAATCGAGGATGCCGCGGGCACCAGAGTCGCCATTACCCAGATCGCCGGGTTGGTGGCGCGGCGGATAATGCGCTTCATCGAACCGGGGGTAACGTTGAGCATCGGTGAACGTGTCGGGTTGATCCGATTCGGCAGCCGTGTCGATGTCTTCCTGCCGGCGGGGTATGTGCCCGGCGTCATCGTCGGGCAGCGCGCCATTGCTGGTGAAACCATCCTCGCGCGGCTTGGCGACAATCTGGCGATACCGATCGGAACCGCCCAGTGAATGATCGTCCCGGGCGTCTGTCGCCTGGCGCACGCTTGCAACGTCGTACCGGCATTCCCTTGCGCGCGCTGATCCCCAATGCCGTGACCGTATTGGCGCTGTGCTGCGGGCTGACCGGGGTGCGCTTTGCCATCGCCGGGGAATGGGAAAAAGCCGTTGGTGCGATCATGGTCGCGGCGGTGCTTGATGGTATCGATGGCCGCATTGCCCGGCTGTTGAAGGGCGCCAGCCGATTCGGCGCAGAGCTTGATTCGCTTTCGGATGTCACGGCCTTTGGCGTGGCGCCGGCGCTGATTGTCTATCTATGGGCATTGCAGCACCTCCCCGGGTTCGGCTGGGTGATTGCGCTGTCGCATGCGGTCACATGTGCTTTGCGGCTTGCAAGGTTCAATGCCCAGATCGATGCAGAGGAAAAACCAAACAAGCGGGCCGGCTATCTTACGGGCGTTCCGGCGCCGGTAGCGGCAGCGTTGACGCTCAGCCCGCTTTTTCTCACCTTTTGGCTGGAACCGGTGCTGCTCGACGATTTGCGGGTACGGTATACGCTGGTTGCGATCATCACCATGTCCACCGCCTTTTTGATGGTATCGAGCCTGCCGACCTATGGCTGGGGCGCCGTGCGTCTGCGGCCGGCGCAGCGCCTGCCGGCGTTGGTCGGGGTCGGCCTGTTTGCCGGGACATTGTTCACAGCGCCTTGGATGACAATGACGCTGGGTGTTCTTGGGTACGCCATATCGGTGCCCTTTGCCGTGCGCAGTCACGCCCGGTCAAAGGCACGCGATGCAGGTGCAGTGCCCCAGGCAGCCGTGGCAGAACTGCCCCATACCGATTGATACCGGCGCGGCCGTCAGGGTGTGATCAGGCACGGCGCGTGAAAAGCGCGTCGGCCAGCGTGGTGCTGTGCGTGCCAACCATGGCGAGGACGCCAGCATAGATACCGGCGAAAGCGAGCAGGGTGAAAGCGGTGGGCAGGAGTGTCATGGTCGTGGTTCCCTTTTGTTGAACGTAGTATGTTCTTGTTTTGTTCCGTCTGTCAACTGCGCGCGTTTCTGTTTATCAAGGGCGTGCAAAGATAATATTTTCGGGGAGTTGATGATGGCTGGGACGATGCAGGACTGGCCGTTGCTGGTATCGAAACTCATCGATCATGCCGCGATCAACCACGGCGATCGCGAAATCGTCAGCCTGTCATGCGAAGGCGAGACGCACCGCACGAACTGGCGCACGGTCAATCATCGCGCCCGCCAGGTGGCGGCGGCGCTGCGTGGCCTCGGAATGGTTCCGGGTGACCGGGTGGCGACGTTGGCGTGGAATACGTGGCGGCATGTCGAAAGCTGGTACGGAATTTCCGGGATGGGCGGCGTGGCGCACACCATCAACCCGCGGCTGTTCGATGACCAGATCGTCTACATCGCCAATCACGCCGAAGACCGGGTTTTGTTCTTCGATCTCACCTTCATCGGGCTCGTCGAAAGGCTGGCGCCGCGGCTGACAACGATCGAGCATTTTGTCCTGCTGACCGATCGGGCGCACATGCCGGCGGATTGCTCGCTGGAATTTCTCTGCTACGAGGAGCTCGTGGCCAGCGCCGCGCCCGAAAACTGGACGCGCGTCGATGAAAATGCCCCGGCCGGGTTATGCTATACCAGCGGCACCACGGGTAACCCGAAGGGCGTGCAATATAGCCATCGCTCCAATGTGCTGCATGCGATGGCGGCGTGCATGACCGATACGTTTGCGATGGGGGCCCGCACGACCGTGTGCCCGATCGCCCCGATGTATCATGCCAATGCCTGGAGCATTCCCTATACGGCGGCGGCCTGCGGCGCCAAGCTGGTCATGGGCGGGCCGAATTTCGATGCGCCAACGCTGCATCAGCTGATTGTCGACGAAGGCGTTGATCTGGCATTGGCGGTTCCGACAATCTGGCTGGGCATGCTGCAGCATCTTGAAAAGAGCGGCGGCGACCTTGGCGTCCTCAAGACGACCGCGATCGGCGGATCGGCAGTGCCGCGCAGCATGATCGAAGCGTTTGACAAGCTGTATGGCGTGCGGGTCGTGCAATTGTGGGGGATGACCGAAATGTCGCCGTTGGGCACAATCGGTTCACCGGCGCCCGAAGTTGCTGCAATGATTTATGATGATCAGCTAAACTATCGCGTGAAACAGGGGCGCGGGCTTTTTGGCGTTGAAATGAAGATTGTCGGCGATGATGGTGCCGAACTTGCCCACGACGGCCGCGCCTTTGGGCGGCTGCTGGTACGCGGGCCATGGGTCGTCGGCAGCTATTTCAAGGGCGATGGCGGCAGCATATTGGATGACGATGGCTGGTTTGATACCGGCGACGTCGCGACGCTTGACCGATATGGGTATATGCAGATCGTTGACCGTTCCAAGGATGTCATCAAATCCGGTGGCGAATGGATCAGCTCGATTGATCTGGAAAATGCCGCTGTTGGCGCTCCGGGCGTCGCCGAAGCTGCGGTGATTGGCGTGCATCACCCGAGATGGGATGAACGACCACTTCTGCTTGTACGTGAGAAAGCGGGTGCAACCGTAACAAAAGAAAGCGTTCTTTCCTATCTCGATGGCAAGATCGCAAAATGGTGGATGCCCGATGACGTGCTGATCGTCGCCGATCTTCCGCACACGGCAACCGGCAAGTTGCTCAAGACCGAATTGCGCGACCGCTACAAGGATTACCGGCTGCCGACGGCGTGAACCGCCGGCAAACACAGATTGTGATTGCCAATTGAGGGCCGCTGCCCCCATCTGGCGCGGTAAAAGGGGCGCGGACCTCGAAGGAAGCGCGGTGCTTGCAGGGGTCGGTTTGTATTTGCGGTTGATCGGGGTTCTTGCCGGCGGCTTGGTTTTGTTGCCGGGCAGCGTGGCCGCCGCAGCGCCTGGTGCCGCGCCAGAGGCGCCCGCTATTACGCCAAAGACGCCAGCCATTTCGCCAGAGGCGCCGGTGGTGCAACCGGCGCCATCGGCATTCACCGCAACCAACCGGCCACGCATCGGCCTGGTGCTGAGCGGTGGCGGTGCCAAAGGCTTTGCGCATATCGGTGTTATCGCGGAGCTGGAACGCCGCCATATCCCCATCGATGTTATCGCTGGTACCAGCATGGGCGCGGTGGTGGGCAGCATGTATGCCATTGGAAATACTGCTGATGAAGTAAAAACGATTGTAGAAACAATAGATTGGGCGAATATCTTCAATGACAGCCTGCAACGCAACGACCTGAGTTTTCGGCGCAAACAGGAAGTCCGCGACATTTTTCTCAACGCCAGGCTCGGGGTTTCCAACGGCCGGACTGTGCTGCCGACGGGCATTTTCGGCGGACAAAAGCTGTTTGCGACGGTGCAGGCGTTTCTGGCACCGTGGCGGGCAACCGAAGATTTTGACAATTTGCCGATTCCGTTTCGGGCCGTCGCCACCAACATCGTGACCGGACGTGCCATCGCGATGGGCAGCGGTAATTTTTCGACCGCCGTCTTTGCCAGCATGTCGATCCCCGCGGCTTTTCCTCCGGTCGAGCGTGAGGGGTTGCTCCTCGTCGATGGCGGCATTTCCGACAATCTGCCGGTCGATGTCGCACGCCAGATGGGGGTCGATGTCGTTATTGCCGTCGATGTCGGTGAGCCGCCGGCGAGTGCCGATAAAATCACCAGCGCCATCAGCGTTTTCAACCAGATGCAGTTGCTTCTTGGCTATGAGTCAGTCCGCCGCCAGCGGGCTTCGATAACCGGACGTGATGTTCTGATCGAACCCGATATCACCGATCTGTCGACCACGGCGTTCGACCAGGCTGAACTCGGCATCGAACGCGGACGCGCCGCAGCAGCGAAAATGGGCAGCAGCCTCAGCGCGCTGTCTGTCGATGCCGGGCAATGGCGAACCTATCTCGCTGAGCGCGAAGCCCGGCGGCACCCGGCGCCGATCCGCATCGACAAGGTCGAGATCATCAACACGTCCAAACTGCGCAATGCGGATGTCGCGCCCTTGATCACCACCAAAAAAGGCGATTTGCTCGATGGGCAGATCATGGCGCGCGATGTCGCTGCGGTCTATGCGCTCGACGAGTTTGATCGCGTCGATTACCGGATCGACCTGACACCGGGTGAAACAACATTGGTGGTCAGGGCCAAAGGCAGCACGAACAGCCGAAAATATCTCCAGACCGGGCTGATGATTGCCTCCAATTTCGGCAAATCGTCGAGCTTCAATATAGCTGCCGGTTATACCGACCGCGACTTTCTGGGGACTTCGGCGGAGTTTCGCGGCTTTGCCCGGGTCGGCAATGACCTGTTGTTCGACGCCAGCGTCTTTCAACAAGTCGGCGGACTTTTCGTTGAACCGACTGCCTATTTCCAGCGCTTTTCAGCGCCTGTCGAGCAACTGGGTTCGACCCGACTGTCCGTTCCCGTGCAATTGACCCGCGCCGGCGCCGGCGTTGATGCCGGCATGATTTTTGGCAATTGGGGCGAATTGCGCGCCGGGTTCCGCCTTGGTGGGCTTGATATGGGCGATGTCGATCCCGCGCTTGCGCTGCCGATGGGCTGGAACCGCGATGTCGAATGGCGGGTTGGTTTTACCATGGATACCCTCGACACGCTGGATTTCCCGAGCCGCGGTCTGCTGGCGCAGATACAATATGTCGATCATGTGCGCACGCTTGGCGGCAAATTCCAGCGCAACAATCTGCTGATCAACGTCCAGAAGCCCTTCAGCTTCGATCGGGCTACGCTGATCCTGGGTGGCCGCTTTGGTGCAACGTCGGGCGGGACGAATGATTTTATTGGCGATTTTCAAACCGGGGGGTTCCTCAACCTGTCAGGGCTGGTGCGAAACGCCTTGATCGGGCAGCAACTGCTGTTCGGTCGCGCGGTCGGCTTTTACCGGCTGACCAGCAAGGCGCCGATCCTCGATCTGCCGATCTATGTTGGCGGTTCGCTGGAGGCGGGCAATGTCTGGACATTGCGGTCGGATATTTCGATCGGCGGACTGCGCACGGCGGCCTCGGCCTTTGTTGCCGTCGATACCCCGATCGGGCCGGTATGGCTTGCCTATGGCCAGAGCGGTAGTCAGGGATCCATTTATCTGGTACTTGGAAGAGTCTTTTAATTCAGTTAGTTGAAAGAGTATCTTAAAATGTTGATCACAGAACTTTTGCTAAACCGCAGTAATATATCGGATGTGAGCGTCTCCAAGCGCGAAATTGCCTTGCAAGCGGGTGAAATTTTACTGGAGATTGAATGTTTTGCGTTGACCGCCAATAATGTGACTTACGCTGCCCATGGTGTCGACATGGCCTATTGGGGCTTTTTCCCGGCACCGGAAGGCTTTGGTATGGTGCCGGTCTGGGGCTTTGCCGGCGTCATCGAAAGCCGTGTGGACGGCATCGCGCCGGGCCAGCGTTTCTATGGCTATTGGCCGATGGCGAGCCACGTCGTTTTGCACCCCGGCCGGGTCAATCCGCGTGGCTTTACGGACGTCGCCATGCATCGCCAGAAGCTGCCGCCGGTCTATAATAACTATGTCGCGGCCAGCCCGGCGTGGGGACCGGAGACGGTGCAGGCCTTGTTCCGGCCCCTTTATACGACATCGTTCGTACTTGATGTCATGCTCGCCGACAGCCCGGCCGACACATTGCTGCTGACTTCGGCGTCGTCGAAAACCGCGCTGGGGCTGGCGCAAGCCGCGCAGGGGCGCCAGCGCGTCATCGGGCTGACATCGGCTGCCAATGTCAGCTTTGTGACGGCAACGGGATATTATGACGACGTCGTTGACTATGCCGATGCCGGCGGCCTTGCTGCTGGTACGGGCACATGCGCGCTGGTTGATTTTTCGGGTAATGGTGCCGTGCGCCATGCGCTCCACAGCGCGCTTGGTAACCGCTTGATCGAAAGCCATGTCGTTGGTGACACGCATTGGGATGCTGCCAACATCGCCGACCTGCCGGGCGTCCAGCCGAAACTGTTTTTTGCGCCAAGCGTGATTGTCGATCGCATCGCGCAATGGGGAGCCGAAGGTTTTGAAACGCGGTTGGCGGCGGCCTGGGGGCAGTTCATGGCATCAACCAGCTGGTTGACGGTTGTTTCCGACAGCGGTGCCGAGCCGGTCGCGGCGCATTGGCGGGCGTTGGCGGCCGGAACGATCGACCCGGCACAGGGGCTAGTGCTCAGCGTTTGACCCGATAGCGCCGGTTTCGGCTGCCGGAGCTGAGCGCGCAAACCACGGCTACCGATAATTGAAACTGATGCTGATGCGTTTGTTCTTCGCGGTGTTGGGCATGACTTCATGGCGGAGCCAGCTTTCCCAAAGGAAAACACTGCCCTCTGCCGGCTCGGCATAAACGAAGTTGCGGGCGGCTTCAGGTGCATCGGCGGTGCGGCCCGGGGCGGCCATCAGCATGGGCAGCCGCGGGTCTTCGAGTTTCAATGCGCCTGATCCTGGTGGCACAGCGACATAAAAGGTGCCCGAAACCGCGCTATGCGGGTGGATATGGCCGCTATGGCTGCCGCCGGGCTTGAGGATGTTGACCCACAGGCTGTCGAGCTTGAGTTTTTTGCCGCCCAGATCGAGATGCGCTGCGCTGGCAAAGCTGGCGACATGGCGGTCGAGGTGGCGCCTGAGATCGGCAAAGGCCGGGTCGCGCTGCGGCAGGTCGGTCAGCGATGCATAGGAGGTATAGCCCGGATAAACATGGTCCTTTGCCCATTGTCGCCCGGCGCGATCATCCTTCGCCAGTGTTCGGCAGCTATGGTCGAGTTCGGCGACAAGATCGGGGTTGTCGATCTGGCCGGTGTAAAAAGGCGTGGCGAAAAGGTTGCGGATCGTCATGCCGGTGCTCAACCATGGCCGGCGGCTGATGACAAGCTTGCACAGGCCGGTGGCTGCGCTAGACACAGGGCGATAACGCGGGGGAGAGATATTTTGGTGACGGCAATGGCAGGCGACGCTCAGGCGCTCGATCCCAAGCGCGACCGGCTGGTGATCGTCGCTTCGTCGCTGGGGACCGTTTTCGAATGGTATGATTTTTTTCTCTACGGCATCCTCGCCTCGCTGCTCGGGCGGCTGTTTTTTGCCACCGGTAATCCGACGACGGAATTGCTGTTCTCGCTCGGGGCCTTTGCCGTCGGTTTTTTCTTTCGGCCGATCGGCGCGGTAATCTTTGGCTATTTCGGCGATCGCATCGGCCGTAAATACACGTTCTTGGTGACGATCAGCATCATGGGCGGGGCGACGGCGGCGATCGGCCTGTTGCCGACCTATGCCAGCGCCGGGCTCTGGGCGCCGGCACTGATGCTCGGGTTGCGTACGCTCCAGGGCATCGCGCTCGGCGGCGAATATGGCGGCGCGGCGATCTATGTTGCCGAACATGCGCCGCCGGGCCGACGCGGATTTTACACCAGTTTCATCAATGTGTCGGCGTCGGTCGGGTTTCTGTTGTGCCTCGTTGTCGTGCTGGCGACGCGGCATTCGATGTCGGTCGAATCGTTCGAAACCTGGGGTTGGCGGCTGCCCTTCCTGATCTCGCTGCTGTTGCTGGCGGTGTCCTTGTTCATCCGGATGAAGCTCGCCGAAAGCCCGGTGTTCCAGGCGATGAAAAGCGCCGGCACGACGTCGAAGAATCCGTTGCTCGAAAGCTTTTCGGATCGTGCCAATATTGGCCGGGTGCTGGTGGCGATGGTCGGCGCTGCCGCCGGGATGACGGTGATTTTTTATACAGCGCAATTCTCCACCCTATATTTCCTGCAGGGCACGACGCGCATTCCCGAAGAACAGGCGCTGCTCTATCTGGCGGCGGGGGCGCTGGTGGCGGCACCATCGTTTGTGATTGCGGGCTGGCTGTCGGACAAGATCGGCCGCAAAAAGGTGTTGATGACCGGCTATGCGCTGACGCTGGTGCTGTTGTTTCCGATCTTTCACCTTATTGCCGATGGCGCCAACCCGGCGCTGGCCGAGGCGACTGCTGCGGCGCCGGTGGTCATCGAATTGCCGGAATGCGACTATAGTGTCTTTATAAAGCCTGTCAGCGATTGCGGCAAAGCGCTTGATTTTGTATCAAAACGCGGCATCGACTATGTCAAGCGTCCGGCACCCGATCTGGCGCTGCTCGTCGGTGGCAAGCAGGTGACGGGGTTTGACAAACTGGCCTATACGGCGGTGCTGACGGCTGCCGGCTATCCCGATGTTGCCGATCCGGCGCGGATTTCGCATTGGAAGATCTTGCTCGGCGTGGTCGCGCTCGTCATGCTGTCGGGGATCACCTACGGGCCGCTTGCGGCGATCCTGGTGGAAATGTTCCCGGCGCGGATCCGCTATACCTCGCTGTCGATCCCCTATCATGTCGGATCGGGTTATTTCGGCGGATTTCTGCCGTTGATCTCGCAATATATCGTGGTGCGGACCGGACAGGCCTATGCCGGGCTGTGGTACACGTTTGTGGTTGTCGCTGTGGCATTTGTGGTGTGTGCGGTGTGGATGCGCGATGGCCGCCACGTCGATATCAGGCTTTGATGGTAGCGCAGCCGATGACAGGACCGCTGGCGGGCATAAAAATCGTCGATCTGTCGCAGATTGTCTCGGGGCCGATGGCTGCCGCGATGCTGGCGGAACAGGGCGCTGAGGTCATCAAGGTCGAAAGCCCGGGCGGTGATCCGGTGCGGGCGCTCGGGCCGAAAAAGGGCGATCGATCGTCGATGTTCATCGCGGTCAATCGCGGCAAGCAAGGGCTGTCGATCGATCTCAAGACCCGGGGCGGCCGCACGATATTGGAACGGCTGGTCGGCTGGGCCGATGTGCTGGTGGAAAATTTTCGGCCCGGCACGATGGAGCGGCTCGGCTTTGGCGCGACACGTTGCGCCGAATTGAACCCGCGGCTGATCTTTGCTTCGATCACCGGCTTTGGCCAGGAGGGGCCGTATCGCAACATTCGGGTCTATGATCCGGTGGTGCAGGCGGTCAGCGGCCTGGCCGCCACCCAGACCGATCGCGATGGCAAGCCGGGGCTCATCCGCAGCCTCATTGCCGACAAGGTGACGGCGCTGACCATGGCACAGGCGATTACGGCAGCGCTTTTTCATCGGGAACGCACCGGCGTGGCGCAGCGTGTCGATGTGGCGATGGTCGATGCGGCGCTGGCCTTCAATTGGCCCGACGGCATGTATAACTACAGCTTTGTCGATGATCCGCCGACGGGCTTTCCTGAATATGGCGCAATGATGCGGCTTTGGGCAGCGGCCGATGGCCAGGTCGCCATCGGCTTCATGCAGGATATCGAATTCCAGGCGATGATGCGATCGGTCGGGCGCGATGATCTCGCCGATGATCCGCGGCTGAAGGGCGTTGCCGGGCGGATGGCGCACCAAAAGGAGTGGGCGCCAGAACTGGCCAAGGAGCTTGCGGCGCGAACGCGGGCCGAACTGATGGCGGGCTTCATCCGCGAAGGCGCCGTCGGCGGGCTGGTCAATGCGCTGCCAGCGGTCATCGACGACCCGCAGATCGTTCATAACGATAGTGTCGCGATCGTCGATCATGGCAGCGCCGGTCGGGTCCGTGTTGCCCGCCCCGCCGCGCGTTTTGCCAAATCACCGGCACGCCCGGGCCGGGCGGCACCAACGCGGGGCGAACACAGCGCACCGATTTTGGCGGCGCTGGGCTTTTCCGAATCCGAGGTCGCGGCTTTTGTCGGCGATGGCTCGGTGCGGGCATGAGTTGCCTGCGTCGTTTCTCCCCTAGGCTTGGCCATGGGGTGCCGTCATAGTAGCCGGGACGGCAAGTGTCGCACCGCATTGATGCACGGCCGCAGGCTTCCCATATACAATGGCGAAGCAAGATTACGGCGGCGTCCCGGCCCTCCGGCCGCCGCTGATTGGAGTTAGACTGATGACAGACCTGCGTTATCCCGTGCTGCCGCTGCGTGACATCGTCGTGTTTCCGCAAATGATTGTGCCGTTGTTCGTCGGCCGTGAAAAATCGGTTGCCGCGCTTGAAGCCGCCATGGCGGGCGACAAGACGGTGTTTTTGCTGTCGCAGAAGAACCCCGGCGACGAAGACCCAGGCGCTGAAGATCTTTACGATGTCGGCACGATCGCCACTGTGCTGCAACTTTTGAAACTGCCGGATGGTACGGTCAAGGTGTTGGTCGAAGGCCAGTCACGCGCCGCGCTGGCCACCTTGCATTCCGATGCCGGTCATCTGGAAGCCGAGGTGACATCGCTCGACGATATCATCGCCGATCCCGCCCAGATCGATGCGCAACTGCGTTCGGCCGCCAAGCAGTTTGATGCCTATGTAAAGCTCAATCGCAAGACGGCGCCCGAAGTTGCCAGCCAGATCGGCGCCATCGATGATGCCGGGCGCTTTGCCGATACGGTTGCCGCCAATCTGGGCCTCAAGATTGCTGACAAGCAGGCGCTGCTTGCCGAGCCCGATGTCGGCAAGCGGCTGGCGCAGGTCTTTGCCCATATGGAAGGCGAGATGGGCGTCTTGCAGGTCGAAAAGAAGATCCGCAACCGTGTGAAACGGCAGATGGAGAAGACCCAGCGCGAATATTATCTCAATGAACAGATGAAGGCGATTCAGCGCGAACTCGGCGAAGGTGATGACGCCAAGGACGAGTTGAGCGAATTTGAAGAAAAGATCGCCAAGGCCAAGCTGCCCAAGGAAGCGCGTGACAAGGCGATTTCCGAGCTGAAAAAACTGAAGGCCATGGCGCCGCAAAGCGCCGAAGCCACGGTTGTGCGCAATTATCTCGATGTCATGCTGACCTTGCCCTGGGCGAAAAAATCCAAGGTGAAAAAGGACATCGTCGCTGCACAGATGATTCTCGACGAGGATCATTATGCGCTCGAAAAGGTCAAGGACCGCATCATCGAATATCTCGCCGTCCAGGCGCGCACATCGAAACTGAAAGGCCCGATCCTGTGCCTCGTCGGCCCGCCGGGTGTGGGCAAGACCTCGCTTGGCCGCTCGATCGCCAAGGCGACCGGCCGCGAATTCGTGCGCCAGTCGTTGGGTGGCATGCGCGATGAAGCCGAAATCCGCGGCCACAGGCGGACCTATATCGGGTCGATGCCGGGCAAGGTGTTGCAGAACCTTAAAAAAGCCGGCACGTCCAACCCGCTGTTCCTGCTCGATGAAATCGACAAACTGGGTCAGGATTTCCGCGGTGATCCATCATCGGCGCTTCTGGAAGTGCTCGATCCCGAACAGAACAAGGCGTTCAACGATCATTATCTTGAAGTTGATTATGATCTGTCGGACGTCATGTTCGTCACGACGGCGAACAGCCTCAACATGCCCCAGGCGCTGCTTGATCGCATGGAGATCATCCAGCTTTCAGGTTATACCGAGGATGAAAAGCTCGAGATCGCCCGGCGTCACCTTGTTGAAAAACAATATGAAGCCCATGGCCTGAAAAAGGCCGAGTTCAGCGTCACCGATGCGGCGCTACGCGACCTGATCCGCTTTTATACCCGCGAAGCCGGGGTGCGGACGCTGGAGCGTGAACTTGCAAAACTGGCGCGCAAATCGCTGCGGCGTATCCTTGAAGGCAAGACCAAATCGGTTCTCGTCGATTCCGACAATCTCGCCGAATTTTCGGGCGTGCGGAAATATCGCTACGGTGTCGGCGAAGTCGAAGATCAGATCGGCGCTGTCACCGGTCTCGCCTGGACCGAAGTCGGCGGCGAATTGCTGACCATCGAAGCCGTGACGGCACCGGGCAAGGGGCTGGTCAAGACGACCGGCAAGCTGGGCGATGTCATGACCGAATCGATTTCGGCGGCGCTGTCGTTCACCAAAGCGCGTGCGGTGCAATATGGCATCAAGCCATCGCTGTTCGACAAGAAGGACATTCACATCCACGTACCCGAAGGCGCCACCCCCAAGGATGGGCCGTCGGCCGGCATCGCCATGGTTACCGCCATCGTATCGACGCTGACCGGCATCGCCGTTCGCAAGGATGTGGCGATGACCGGCGAAGTGACCTTGCGCGGCCGGGTGCTGCCGATTGGCGGGTTGAAGGAAAAGCTGTTGGCCGCCTTGCGCGGCGGGATCACGACGGTGTTCATCCCGGCGGAGAATGAAAAGGATCTCGCCGAGATCCCGGCCAATGTCACCCAAGGGCTGGCGATCATTCCGGTGGCGCATGTCGACGATGTGCTGGCGCAGGCGCTGGTATTGCCGCTGGTCCCGATCATCTGGTCTGAGGCCGATGAACTGGCCGCAAGGCCCGATCCGGCGGCTGTCGAAGTCGGATTGCGCCACTGACGCGCGCGGCGACGGCTTGTTCACGGCCGTCGCCGCTTCGGTCTGTTGCAAATTCACCACGTCTCGTCCCGCGCGATACCGCAATGCGTCGTTCGGGCTTTGACTTGTGCGGCCGCCGCCCCAACACTGGCATCCGGGGCAACCGCTTGGGGCACTTGACGCGATGAACAAGCAGGAACTTGCCAACCGCGTGGCTGATGCCACTGGGCAGGGCCATCAGGAAACGGCGCGAACGATCGACATGATGCTGGAAATCATTACCGAAACACTGGCGAGCGGCGAGGAAGTCCGGCTGGTTGGCTTTGGTAATTTCGTGGCCGGCACGCGCAAGGCCACGACAGGCCGCAATCCGCGGACCGGCGAGCCCATGAACCTTGCCGCCAGTGTTGCCCCCAAATTCCGGGTGGGGCGCAAACTCAAGGTCGCGTGCAACCCGGAAACGGAAGCATAGCGCCAGAGCCGGAATCGACAAAACCGATCCAGTCCGGTTCCAGCACATCGGGCGCGACCCAATGGCGCCGGGCGCCGACGCTGAACAATGTTTCGCGGTGCCAGAAGCCCAGCAACCAGTCCGATCGTCCGCATGGCCCTGCGATATCGGCTTTAGTCATCATTGTCATCGCTCTGCTGCGGATGAGGCATTATCGTCAAGATAGGCTTTACTTGCGCCGATAGCTCGCCTAACCAGCCGTTCCCCATGGCGTTGCGCCCTGGCGGTTCGGGCGTGGGCGCGTAGCTCAGCGGTAGAGCACACCCTTCACACGGGTGGGGTCACAGGTTCAATCCCTGTCGCGCCCACCACGCCCCCGGCAACCGCTACGACGGGTGCCGCGATGGAACCTATCGCCGAACCAATCGTTTAACGTTTCATGGACGTTAAAAGGATCGATGATGCGTAAGCTTGTGATGCCGATGGCTGTGCTGGCGCTGATTGCCGTTGCGCCGGCTGATGCAGAGGGAAAGCATGACAAAAAGGGCCGGGGCGCCAAACACGCTGAAGTCGTACAAAGCGGCCAGCGGCTTCAGGACGAGCGCCAGGATGTCCGTGATGCCAAACGCTATGGCACGCGCAACGACGTTCGCCAGGAAAAATATGATGTCAAACTGGCGCGACAGGCCTATCAGCAAGACAGTCGCGATTGGAAAAACAGCAAGAAACGCGCTCGCCAGGAACAGCGCGACAATGCCCGTGATTGGCAACGTGGCCAGAATTACACGTGGAATCGCCCCGATCCGCGCTACAATGGCTATTATGCCGATAACTACTATCGGGCAGGTGCCTATCGTCCTTATCAGTTACAGGCCGATGATCGCATTTATCGCGGCAATGACAATCGTTATTACTGCCGGCGCGGCGATGGCACCACCGGCCTGATCATCGGTGCCATCGGCGGCGGCGTACTCGGCAATGCCATTGCCCCCGGCGGATCAAAGACGCTCGCCTCGATCCTTGGTGGTACGCTTGGCGCGATTCTGGGTAATTCGATCGGCAGCGGCAGCGGCAGCGGCAACGTAACCTGCCGC
>JBBQMB010000044.1:0-18666 GCA_038328515.1 Sphingomonadales bacterium | reverse complement strand
CAGGTGCGGCTGGCGACGCGGCTGCAGCGGCTGGCCAATAGCCGGGCGGGGCGGTTTGCGCTGATTACCGGGATGGCGGCGGTGCCGGGGGCGCTGGGGTTGCTGGCGCGGTGGACGCGGGTGGCGCCGCAGGCGGTGGCGCGGGCGGGGGTTTAGTTTTTTAACCTCTCCCGCTTGCGGGAGAGGGGAGACGCGCGCCAGCGCCCCCGGTGAGGGTGTTCCGATATTCGCGACAGCAGAAACACCCTCACCCGGGCCGGCTTCGCCGTCTCTCGCCTCTCCCGCAAGCGGGAGAGGGGTAGGTTAATCGACCAGCTTCTTCATCAGATAGGTCATTTCCAGCGCCCTGACATGCGCTGCCTGTTTGAGGTCCGCACCGGCGCCATGGCCGCCTTCGGTGTTTTCATAAAAATAATAGGGCAGGCCCATTTCCTCCAGCCGGGCGGCGAATTTGCGGGCGTGTTGCGGGCCGACGCGATCATCCTTGGTCGTGGTGAAGATATAGGGTTCGGGGTAGCGCACGCCCTTTTTGAGGTTGTGATAGGGTGACAGCTTCATCCAGAAGGCGCGCACCGCCGGATCGGCGTTCACATCGCCATATTCGCCTTGCCATGACGCGCCGGCGGCGATTTGCGAGATGCGCAGCATGTCGAGCAGCGGCACATCGATGATGACGGCGTTCCACAAATCGGGGCGCTGGGTGAACTCGACCCCCATCAGCAGCCCGCCGTTGGAGCCGCCCTGGATGCCGAGGCGGCGCGGGCTGGTAACTTTGGTGGCGATCAGATCAAGCGCGACGCTGGCGAAATCATCATAGATGATCTGGCGCTTGGTCCCCAGCCCGGCTTCGTGCCACGCCGGGCCGAATTCGCCGCCGCCGCGGATGTTGGCGAGCACATAGGCGCCGCCGCGTTCGAGCCACAGCTTGCCGGTTTCGGCCGAATAATTCGGCGTGCGGCTGACCTGGAAGCCGCCGTAAGCGGTCAGCAGCGTCGGGGTGGTGCCATCGAGCTTGATGTCCTTTTTGTGCACGATGAAATAGGGGATTTTGGTGCCATCGGTCGAGGTGGCTTCGCGCTGATCGACAACCAAGCCGCTGGCATCGAACTTGGGCGCCAGCGCCTTGATGGGGGTGATGGTCCCGGCATCGGCATCGGCGAGCAACAACGATGAGGGGGTGAGAAAGCCGCTGATATTGAGAAAGGCGCGGTTCGATTTGTCATCGGCCGAGCCAAAGCCGATGGCGAGATTATCGGGGAGTTCGAGTTTGGTCGTCGTCCAGCCGGTTGCGCCGGGGCGCAGCACCAGCGCGCGGCCGCGGACATTGTCGAGCGTGGTCATCAGCAGCGTATCGCGACCGGAACGGATGCCGCCCAGCGCCTCGCGCGGGCCAGGCGCCCAGACGAGTTCGGGCGCCAGCGTCGCCGGGTTGGCGAGCAGCGCCGCGAGATCGATCGCGACGACGGTGCCGGCGGCAAAGCGCGTGCCGGCCGCCACCATGTCTTCATCGAGGCTGATGATGACCTTGCCGGCGACCAGCGCGTTGATGTCGGCCTTTGATGGTATCGCCAGTTTTTCGACGCCGCGCGGGGTCATCACCCAGGTTTCGCGGTGGAAGGTATCGAGCGGGCGGGTGACGAAGAACAGGCTGCGGCCCTGGCCATCGCGGACGCTGCCCGGGCTGACGCCGTAACCGCCATCGGTTTTTTGCCCGCGATAAATTTCCTTGGCGTTAGCGAGCGCCTCGCCGCGCGCCAATATCTTGACGATATAGGGGTAGCCCGAGGGGGTAAGGTCGCCCGGCGTCCATTCGCTGGCGACGATGAGATGATCGGCATCCTGCCATTCGATGCGGTGTTTGCCGCGCGGCAGGGTGAAGCCGCCGGGAACGAAAGTCGCGCTATCGAGATCGAATTCGCGGACGGTCACGGCATCTTCGCCGCCATCGGATAGTGCGATCAGGCAGCGTTTTTGATCGGGTTCGAGGCAGGTGGCGCCCTTGAACACCCAGCTTTTGCCTTCGGCCTTGCCGAGCGCGTCGATATCGAGAACCGTCGTCCATTCGGGGGTGGCGGTGCGATAGCTGTCGAGCGTTGTCTTGCGCCAGATGCCGCGCAGATGATCGGCATCCTGCCAGAAATTATACAGCGCGCCGTGCAGGAAGGCGGGTTGCGGAATCCGGTCCTTCGCGCCGCCGATGGCGAGCGCTTCGTTGTAGAGCGTCTGGTAGCGCGGATCGGCGGTCAGGCGTTTTTCGGTGACGGCGTTGTGGTCATTGACCCAGGCGGTGGCGCGCGGCGAGGCAAAGGGTTCGAGCCACAGATAGGGGTCGGCGGGGAACGGCGCCATGGCGGCCGGGGTTTGCGCGGCAAGTGGCAGCGCGGCGAGCAGCATGGTGGTGGCGAACAGGGTGGATTTGATCATGGGGCCTCCAGAGAGAAAATGGTGCGTTTAAACACGTAGGCGGTTGCCTGAAGCACCCCCTCTCCCGCTTGCGGGAGAGGCGACTCGGCGGCTTCGCCGAGCGGGTGAGGGTGTCTCTTTTGCGTCGATATTCGGGTACACCCTCACCCGGGCCGCTGGCGCGGCTCTCGCCTCTCCCGCAGGCGGGAGAGGGGGCTTTTATTTCAGGAGGCCGCCTAATATGCCGCGCAGCAGTTTGGTGCCGAAGGAGCCGGCGAGTTGGCGGCCGACCGAGGTCGCGGCCGAGCGCGCGGCGGATTCGACCATTTTTTCTGTGAAGCTTTTTGGTTGCGGGCGGGCTGCGACGCGCTCGGCGGCAGCGGCGGCCTTGGCAGCGGCGGTAGCTTCCCTGGCGATAGCAGCATCGACGCGGGCTTTTTCCTTGGCAGCAGCGATATCGAGCTTGGCTTGCAGCGCGGCGGCCTTGGCGGCTTCTTTTTCGGCGTCGCTGCGCGCGGCGTTCTGGGCGGCTTCGGCAGCGCGGACGTTCAGTTTTTCATAGGCCGATTCGCGGTCGATGGTTTCGTCATATTTGCCGGCAAAGGGGCTGGCGTTGATCACATCATTGCGTTCGGACGTCGTGACCGGGCCAACGCGGCTGCGCGGCGGGGCGACCAAGGTGCGCTCAACCGGCGAAGGCGCGCCGTCGATCATCAGCAGTGACACCAACGCCTGGCCGACCTTCAGTTCGGTGATCGCGGTGCCGACATCGAGTTTGGGGTTGGTGCGGAAGGTTTCGGCCGCGGCCTTGATGGCGCGTTGATCGCGCGGGGTGAAGGCGCGCAGCGCGTGCTGGACGCGGTTGCCCAATTGCCCGGCGACGCTTTCGGGAATGTCGATGGGGTTCTGGCTGATGAAATAGACGCCGACGCCCTTGGAGCGGACGAGGCGGACGACTTGTTCGACCTTGTCCATCAGCGCCTTGGGGGCTTCATCGAACAGCAGATGCGCTTCATCGAAGAAAAACACCAGCTTGGGTTTATCGGGATCGCCGACTTCGGGCAGGGTTTCGAACAGTTCCGAGAGCAGCCAGAGCAGGAAGGTGGCGTAGAGACGTGGTGATTGCATCAGCTTATCGGCGGCGAGGATATTGACCTGGCCATGGCCGGCGCTGTCGGTGCGAATGAAATCGGTGATGTCGAGCGCCGGTTCGGCAAAAAAGTGGGTGGCGCCCTGTGATTCCAGTTGCAGCAATTGGCGCTGGATGGTGCCGATGCTGGCCTTGGTGACATTGCCATATTTGCTGGCGAGTTCGCCGGCGTTATCGGCGCAAAAGCTCAGCACCGATTGCAGATCCTTCAAATCGAGGATGAGCAAGCCGAGATCATCGGCATAGCGAAAGGCGACGCTGAGCACGCCTTCCTGGGTTTCATTGAGCCCCATGAGGCGCGACAGCAAAAGCGGCCCCATGTCGGAAATGGTGGTGCGGATGGGGTGGCCCTGTTCGCCGAACAAATCCCAGAACACCACCGGGTTGGCGGCATAATCATAATCGGTGATGCCGATTTCGGCGGCGCGCTTGCCGGTCCAGGCGGCGGCGTCGCTGCCGCGCATCGCCATGCCGGCGATATCGCCCTTCACGTCGGACAGGAACACCGGCACGCCTTCGCGGCTGAAGCCTTCGGCGAGGGTTTGCAGGGTGACGGTCTTGCCGGTACCGGTGGCGCCCGCAATCAGCCCATGGCGGTTGGCGCGTTTGAGCACCAGCGCTTGCGGGAGTTCCTCGCCCTGGCCGATGAAAATGCTGTCCGCCATGATATCCCCTTTTGCTTTGATGCCGGGATAGCCGGTTTGTGGCGTCGGTTGAAGGGGGTGGCCGCCTCGCGACGCCGCTGTGGTGCAAGGCTTCGCACAATAGCCGGTTGAACGATCGGCGCGTGGTTGCTACCGCGGCATGAGCGCGATTGGCCACGGTGCGACGCGGTATTTGCAGGAGACAGGTTTTGAAGCCCCAGACGATGCAGAAGCTGCGGCGCTACCATTATTATCTGGGCGTGTTTTTCGCACCGATGATCATATTATTTGCGCTTTCGGGCGCGTTGCAGACCTTTCGCCTGCAAGAAGAAAAAGGTTGGGGCAGCCAGCCGCCAGCCTGGATCGAATGGATGGCGACCATTCACATGGATTCAAAGCTCGCCAAGGCAAAAGCGCCCGAAGCCGAACAGGCGGCGCCGGACAAGCCCGACGTTGTGCAGGCGGCCACGCCAGCCACGCCAGCCACGCCGGAGCGGCCCAAGCCACCCAAGGCCAACAAGCTGCCGATGCAGATTTTCACGGTGGTGATGTCGGTGGCGTTGTTGCTGTCGACGTGCCTGGGGATCACGATCGCGTTCAACAGCCGGGCAACGCGCCGCGGTTCGCTGGTGATGCTGGCGTTGGGGGCGTTGGTGCCGCTTGCTGTGCTTTACACCGCCTGATCCCGCGCTGCCAGCCAGCGTAGCGTGACGATGATCGAGGTCACCGCGCCGGCTGCAAACGCGATGGCGGCGACCAGCACCGGCAGCAACGCAGCGGGCAGCGCCACTGCCAACCCTGAAACACTTGCGAGCAAGCCGAATTCGAGCGGCATCAGCGCGCCGAGCAGCGCGCCGCCGCCGACGAACAAAAGCGGCAACGCGGCCCGGCCCGGCGGCAGCAGCGGCGGGATGTGGCGGAACCATAGCTGCCATTTCCAGACATTGCCGCCGATCAGCGCCCCCCAGAACAACAGCCGCCCTGCCGCCGGCAGCGCCGCGGTGCCGAGCGGTGCCGCCATGGCACAGGCCAGCGTGACGGCGCCCAATATGCCCAGCATCGGCAGCAGCGCCGGGCGGGGTGCGGGGGGAGGCGCTGGCATGGCGGGGATGACCTTTCGTCGCACGGACTGATGGCAGAATAGCCAAAAGCCAGCGCGGCTCAAGCGGGGTTATTGCGACCGCGCCAGCAGCGCCTTGAGCGCGTCTTCCCAGAACATCGCCCAGGTGTGGGTGGAATGGCCGCGCGTTTCAGCGCTTTCGGGGATCAGGACAAATTTGCCGGCGGGCAGCTTTGCAACATCGCGGGTCGCAAGGCCAAGGCCCGGCGGGTTGATGAAATCATCGGCGCTGTTGACCCACGTGACCGGCACGGTGATCCGCGCCAGCATGGGTGACGGATCGTAATTGCGCGACGCATCGAGCTGGTAAATCCGGTCATTGGCATCGGCGCTGCCGGCCAGCCCTTGCGCCATCACCGTTGCCGCCGCCGTATCGGCAGCATCACGGGTTGGCCATTGCGCCTGCATGCGCAGCGGGGCGGAACTCGCCAGCGCTTGCAGCGCGATGCCGACCTTGAGGCCATTGAGCGGCGGGCGCGTGTAATTGCCGCCCTGCCAGTCGGGATCGGCCTTGATCGCGTCGATCGCCATCTGCCGCCACAAGCGGTTGCGCCCGGCGATGGGGACCGTGTTGCACGCCAGCGGCATGATGGCGCGCGCGCTGCCGGGGTAATCGATGCCGAACTGGAACCCCATCATGCAGCCCATCGAGGTGCCCATCAGCAGCCGCAACTGTTTGATGCCCAGATGGTCGAGCAACGCCCGTTGCGCTCGTACCATGTCGGCATAGTCATAATGCGGAAACGCCATCTTGAGCCCCTGCGATGGCCGCGACGAGCCGCCATGGCCGATGCCATCGGGCAGGATGATGAAATATTTTGCCGTGTCGAGCGGCTGGCCCGGGCCGAACAACCGATCGGCGAATTGCGGGACCAGGAATTGCGCGCCGGTGCCGCCGGTCCCGTGGAGGACCATGATGGCATTGCTGACAGCGCCGCTGGCATCGCGCTGCGGGGTGCCGAGGGTGCGGTAATGCTGGGTCAGTGCCGGCAGCGTTTCACCGCTGGCAAAGCGGAAATCGCCTACGGTAAAATCGGCTTCGGTGATGGTGCGTTGCTCGGCGAGCACCGGTGCGGCGAGAAACAGGGCGAGAGCGGCGAGATGGCGGCGGATCATCGTGTCAGGCTAGCGCGTGTTGCGCGGCACGTGAAGCTACTTTCCCGGCGCTTTGTCGCGGATGCGGTGACAAACCCTAGCCTGTCGGAAACATACAGCGTAAAGCAGCACTGCAACCCCTAAGTTTTCGAAGGTAACTGCCATGGGCTCGTTCAGCCTCGTTCATTGGGCCATCCTCATCATCGTCGTCATGCTGTTGTTCGGCCGTGGCCGGATTTCGGATCTGATGGGTGATTTTGCCAAGGGCATCACCAGCTTCAAAAAGGGCCTTGCCGAAGGCGATGCGCCGCCGGCCGCCGCGCCGCCGCCGCCCCAGGTCACCAATGCCGCTGCAACACCCGTAACGCCGGCCAGCGACGAGGTGCGGCGCTAGTCCGCTCGGGCTGAGCTTGCATGTTCGGTATCGATTCATCGGAACTGGCGATCATCGCGCTGGTGGCCTTGCTGGTCATCGGCCCAAAGGATTTGCCACGTGTCATGCGCATGGTCGGGCAATGGCTGGCGCGGGGTCGCGCCATGACCCGCCATGTCCGCGCCGGCTTTGATACAATGATGCGCGAGGCCGAACTGGAAGAAATGCAGCAGCAATGGGCGGCGCAGAACGAAGCCATCATGAAGGCAACCGCGCTGCCCGATCTGGGCATCAAGAATCCGTTGTCGGATCTGGGGGCCGATGACTGGATGCTGCCGCCGCCGCCGGTAGCGCCCGAGATTGCCGCCGACGTACCTGCCGGCGATACGTCGGCGGTTGACGAGGTTGCCGCCAATACCGCGGCGGGCGAAATTGCGCCGCCCAAGCCGCGCCGTCGCCGCGCCAAACCGCCGGAGGCAGTCGCAGCGCCACCCCAGACCGGGGAAATACCCGTAACAGCGCCGCCCAAGCGTCGCCGGACGCCGAAGACCGCCAGCGCAGCGGATGACGGCTGATGGACAATGACGCCGCCGACATCGATGCCAGCAAGGCGCCGCTGCTCGATCACCTGATTGAATTGCGCAACCGGCTGCTCAAATGCGTGCTGGCCTTCATTGTCTGTTTCGCGATTGCCTTTGGCTTTGCCGGCCGGATTTTCGGCTTTCTCGTGCAGCCGCTGGTCAGGGCCTATGGTGACGGTATCGTCGGCAAGCTGATTTATACCAAGCTTTACGAGGCGTTTTTCGTCGAGATCAAGGTCGCGGCCTTTGCCGCGCTGTGCCTGGCGTTTCCGATCATCGCCAACCAGCTTTGGGCCTTTGTCGCGCCGGGGCTTTACAAGCGCGAAAAACGGGCTTTTCTGCCGTTCATCATCGCGACGCCGCTGCTGTTCACCATGGGAGCCGCACTGGCTTATTATGGCGTCATGCCGGTGGCGTTCAAATTCTTCCTCGGCTTTCAAAAATCATCGGCGATCACCGGGATCACGCAAGAGGCCTTGCCCGCCATGGGCGAATATCTCGATCTGGTGATGAACATGATCCTGGGCTTTGGCGTCGCATTCTTGCTGCCGGTGCTGCTGATGCTGCTCGAACGCGCCGGCATCGTGTCGCGGACCCAGCTCAAGGCCGGACGACGGTATGCGATTGTCGCGGCCTTTGCCATCGCCGCGGTGCTCACACCGCCCGATGTCTGGTCACAATTCGCCCTCGCGATCCCGCTCGTGCTGCTTTACGAACTCTCGATCATCGGTATCTGGTTCACCGAACGCAGCCGGGCACGCGACGCGGCCCGCGTGTCGACGTAGGGGCGGTAATGGCTTCACCCTCCCGCCCCCATCGCCTGCGGTGGTGGGGGCGGGCAAAGCGCAGTGTCAGACGCCAGCCTTTAGTTCTTCACGTCATTGGCAGTCTCGGTGACCGCCTTGCCAACCGAGCTGACATCCTTGCCGGCGCCGCCGATGGTGTTGCAGGCGGACAGGCCGAGAATGGCAATGGTGGCAAGCATGAGGGCGGGGGCAGTACGGCGCATGGGAATTCCTTTTTTGTGTTAAAAAGCCTGGTTGGTGGCTAACGCCTGAACCGGGCATGAAGTTCCATCGCGTGACAGCCCCATCGCGTGACAGGAGCGCCACGCGATGCCACACAAGTTTCGTGGATTTTTCCCTGCCTCCCCGTGATCTGCCTGCCGAACTGGCGGCGCTGTTGCCGACCGGCCTGTCGCCGGCGCTGGCCACCGCTGCCGCCACCGCCTGGGGGCAGGCGCCGTTTCTGAAAGGCCTGATCCGCAGCCGGCGCGCGGTGCTGGCGCGGCTGGTGGCGGCGGGGCCCGATGCGGCGATTGCCGATGCGCTGGCGGCGGCAGGCGCTGCGGCGGATGAGGCGGGGCCGCGCCTGCGCCGGGCGCGCGGCGATGTGGCGCTGGTTGTGGCGCTCGCCGATCTGGCCGGGCTATGGTCGCTTGAACAGGTGACGGCGGCGTTGTCCGCCTTTGCCGATCGCTCGATCGATATCGCCATTTCAGCGGCGTTGGCGGAACGTGATGCCCCCAATGCCGGGCTGGCGGCGCTGGCGCTGGGCAAATTGGGCAGCCACGAGCTCAACTATTCGTCCGATGTCGACCTTATCCTCATCCATGATCCCGACATCATCCCGCGCCGCAGCCATGAGGAGCCAGCCGAAGCCGCCGTCCGCATCGCCCGGCGCGCGGTGGCGCTGCTCGCCGACATGACTGCCGATGGCTATGTCCAGCGAGTTGATCTGCGGTTGCGGCCGGCGAGCGAAATCACGCCCATAAGCCTCGCCGTTGGCGCTGCCGAACATTATTACCAGTCGCAGGCGCTGACCTGGGAACGCGTTGCCTTCATCCGCGCCCGCGCCTGCGCTGGTGATATTGCGCTGGGGCAGGGGCTGCTCAATTGCATCCAGCCGTTCGTATGGCGGCGCAGCCTCGATTGGACAGCGGTGCGCGATATTCAGGCGGTGTCGCTGCGGATTCGCGACCATTTTGACGCCGGGCAGCGCATTGGCCCGGGGTTCGATCTCAAACGTGGTCGCGGCGGCATCCGCGAAATCGAATTTTTTGCGCAGATTCACCAGCTCATCTGGGGCGGCCGCGCGCCTGAACTGCGCTGTCCGGCAACGCTTGACGGGCTGGCGGCGCTGGCCGCCGCTGGCCGGATCGATGCCCCCGAAGCAGCGCGGCTTGCCGATAGCTACCGGATGCTGCGCACTCTTGAACACCGGCTGCAGATGCGCCGCGATGAACAGACCCATGCCGTGCCGAAACTGGCTGCTGACCGCACCGCCGTGGCGCTCCTTGCTGGCCAGCGCGATTGGGCGGCGGTCGAGCGCAGCCTGATGGCGATTACCGCCCCGGTTGCCAGCGCCTATGACCGGTTGATCGCCGATGCCACGCCGGTGGGCCATGCCGTGCCAGCGGACCCTGTTGCCTGGTTGAAGAAGCATCACCCCGCGACCGCGCGGCTGCTGCCGCCGCTGATCACGCGCTGGCGCGGCGGCGGCTTGCGCGCGCTGCGCAGCGAGGCGGCGCGCACTGCGTTTGAAAATGTGCTGCCAGCGCTGATCAGCGGCGTCGCGGCGGCGGCCGACCCTGCAGCAGCAGCAACGCGGCTCGATGGCTTTCTGGCGGCATTACCGCAAGGTGCGCAGTTTTTTGCGCTGCTTGAGGCCAATCCCCGGCTGATCGAATTGCTTGGCCATCTGCTCGGTGTCACGCCGGTGCTGGCCGATGCGCTGGCGCGCGATCCGGCGCTGTTCGATGTCATGCTGGCGCCCGATGCCTTTGCGCCTTTGCCCGATGCCAGCGCGCTCACCGCTGAGCTGGCAAGCTTTGTGGCACTCGGTGACGGCCTGGAAGACGGGCTCGACCGGGTGCGGCGCTGGACCGGGGAACGGCGCTTTCAAATCGGGGCGCAACTCGTTGAAGCGCGGGTTGATCCGTTGTTGGCGGCGCGCGCCTTGTCCGATCTCGCCGATGCGGCGCTGGCCGTGGTGACACCGGCGGTCGTCGCCGATTTCGCCCGCGTCCACGGCGTTGTCGACGGCGGCGAACTCGTCATTCTGGCGCTGGGGCGTTATGGTGGTCGGGCGCTGACCCATGCGTCGGACCTTGATCTCGTCTATTTGTTCAGCGGTGACCATGAAGCGGTTTCCGATGGCGCCAAGCCCTTGCCGGCAACGCTGTATTTCAACCGGCTGGCGGCGCGACTGACGGCGGCGCTGTCGGTGCCCACGGCATCGGGGGCGCTGTATGACGTCGATACGCGGCTGCGGCCCTGGGGAGCCAAGGGGATGCTGGCGCTGTCGATTGCCAGCTTTGCGCGGTATCAGGCGAACGAAGCCGAAAGCTGGGAGCATATGGCGCTGACCCGGGCGCGGCTGGTTTTTGGCGGGGAGGCGGCGCGGGCCGCAGCCGCAGCGGCGATCCGCGCCAGCCTCGATGTGCCGCGTGATGCCGTGCGGTTGCGCGCCGATGTGGCGGCGATGCGCGCCGATATTGCCAGCGCCAAGCCGGCCAAGGGGGTGTTCGATGTCAAGCTGGCGCCGGGCGGGCTTGTTGACCTCGAATTCATCGTGCACTTTTTGCAGCTGCGGGACCGCCGCGGCTTTGGCCCCGACCTCGCGGCGGCGATTGCCGTGCACGCCAGCGCCGGCAGCTTGTCCGCCGATCTGGCGGCGGCACACGCACATCTGACTCGCTTTTTGGTGCTTTTGCGGCTGGTGGCGCCGGGTGCCGGTGTGCCGGCAGCTTTTGCGCCGGCGGTCGAGGCGATGATCACGCGCGCCCTGGGTGCGACGAATTTTGCCGCGGTTGTCGGTGAATTGGCGCTGGCCAAGGCGGCGGTACGGCTGGCATTCAATACGCTATTGGCGACAAAAAAAGGGAATTGAACATGACCGAACTTGCGATTGGCGATGCCGCCCCGGCCTTGAGCCTTGCTGGCGATACCGGCCCGATCAGCCTTACCGCCCACGCCGGGCGCAAGCTGGTGGTTTATTTCTATCCCAAGGATGACACGCCGGGCTGCACCACCGAGGGCAAGGATTTCAGCGCGCTGGCAGCCGATTTTGCCGCCGCCGATACCGATGTCATCGGTATTTCGCGCGATAGCATCGCGGCGCACGCCAAATTCCGCACCAAACACGGCCTGACCATCGGGCTGGGCGCCGATGCCGATGGCGGCGTGACCGAAGGCTGGGGCGTCTGGGTGGAAAAGAGCATGTATGGCAAGAAATACTTGGGGATCGAGCGCGCATCCTTCCTTGTCGGCCGCGATGGCCGCATCGCCGGGGTGTGGCGCAAGGTAAAGGTAGCGGGCCATGCGGCACAGGTTCTGGCCGCAGCGCAGGCGCTCGGCTGAACGATTCGAATCGGCTGAAAAGGAGCAGATCCGAAAAAGTTGCACGTGATGTGAAATATTTTTTGCCGCTTGGGCTCAACTCATCGCTTCGTCGCAACGGCTGACCCCCCGCAGGGTTGCAGCGGGTTGCGGCGCTGCCGCCGGGATGGTTGAACACACTTGTCGAGGCGGCCAACGGCCACCGGCAATGAGTGTGAGTTCGTAAAACATGAAGCGCGGTCGCGGCCCGGCCATCCGGCACGGTCCTGACCACGCAAGTTGATGATTTGGCGGGGGTTATCGCATTGTGGCTGGTTTGAACGTGGCCTTTGACAGGCTTACGCAAAGCCTGTCGCGCGCCCTTCCGGAGCATCAGTTCACCTGGCACAGGAGCCACGGCCACGCGGGCCATGGCGATCTGACCATCAGGATGGGGACACGGGCGCAAGTCATGGCAATTGGTTCAGCAGTATTGATCGCAGGTTGGATGGGCTTGGCCACAACGGCCATGGTCACGGGTGACACCGATGCAGCGCTGGCGGCCAAACAGGCCGAACTGGCGCGCATGCAGACCACCATCCAGGCGATGAAATCGGAAACCGCCGTGTTGAAGGGCGATGTCGCGGCGCGGGCCGATGCGCTCGAATCGCGCCAGGCGTTTCTTGCCGCCCTGCTCAGTGACAAGCGCGACATGGCCCAGCTGGCCAAAATGCTGCCGCGCAAGGTCGATTTTGGCAGCAATTCGCTGCTGACGGTGCGTGATCTGGTCGGGCCGTTGATGATTGCGCCAAAGCTTGGCAAGCGCGGCAAGCTGGCAATGCTGGCCGCGACGGCACCACGCGTCGATGTGGCGCTGGCCGAACCCTTTGCGCGTATCGAAACCCAGCAACTGGCGTTTGTCGACAAGGCTGCCGGCGCTGCCGAAGCCAAGCTGCGCGACACCCAGGCGCTGATCCGCCGTCTTGGCCTTGATCCGGCACGCTTTGTGCGGTCGAGCGACTGGAACGGCGCTGCGACGGGGGTCGGCGGCCCCTTTGTGCCGGTCAGCAGCGATGCCGAGCCGCGCTTCAAGGACCTGTTCATCAGCTGGTCGAAGCTCAACCATTTGCAGAACGCCGTTGCGGCGATCCCGGCGTTCATGCCGGTCAAGGACTATCGCTACACCTCGAGCTATGGCGTTCGCTACGATCCGTTCAACGGCGGCAGCGCCATGCATGCCGGGGTCGATATGGCCGGCAGCCAGGGCGAACCGATTTACGCTTCGGCGGGTGGCACCGTGCTCCAGGCTGGCCGTGCCAATGGTTATGGCAATCTGATCGAACTCGATCATGGCATGGGTATCGACACCCGCTACGGCCATTTGTCGAAGATTCTCGTCAAGCCCGGCGACCATGTCCGTCAGGGCCAGCTTATCGGCCGCATGGGCTCGACCGGCCGCTCGACCGGCACGCACCTGCACTTTGAAGTGCGGGTCGATGGCCGCAGCGTCAATCCGCGGCCGTTCCTCGATGCGTCGGAATATGTGCTGGCGGCGCAAAATGATGGCGGTCGCGGCGCCCGCGCTGGCGCGCCGCAGGATTTTGGCCCGATTTTGGCGGATGATACCGTCACCGCTTCGCTTGGTGGCATGACCCCTATTCGCGGCTTGCGCTGAGCTGGCGTTGCTTAATCGCTTCGCGCGCCCTACATTGTACCCATGGATACAGCCCCCCGCCTGATGCCCGCTGCCGCCGCCCGTGTTGCCGTGATCGCGGCGCGCCAGGGCAAGCCGGGGTTGAAGCTGCGCCTCGCTGTCGATGGCGGCGGTTGCGCGGGCTTTCAATACAAGTTCGGGCTTGAGGCTGAAGCCGCTGCCGATGATCTCGCCGTTGAAACCGATGGCGTCACCATGCTGATCGACCCCGATACCCTGCCATTCGTTTCCGGCGCGGAAGTCGATTATGTCGAAAAAATCGGTGCGGCGGCATTTGAAGTGCGCAACCCCAATGCCTCTTCGGGCTGCGGCTGTGGATCGAGCTTTTCGGTTTAGGCGTTAAATCGCCGGCCTGCCGGTAATTTGGGGCATGAACCCGACCATGAAAATCGCCAGTTTCAATATCAACGGCACCAATGCCCGGCTGCCGCGGCTGCTTGAGTGGCTTGATCAGTATAAGCCTGACGTCGCCTGCTTGCAGGAAATCAAGATGATGACCGAGAATTTCCCGGTCCAAACGCTGCGCGATGCTGGCTATCACTGCCTTGTCCATGGCCAGAAGGGTTTCAACGGCGTCGCCATTCTCAGCCGCGAACCGGCGGTGGAAACCCGGCGCGGGCTGCCCGGTGACGATGCTGATGATCAATCGCGCTACCTTGAGGCCGATGTGGCGGGCGTGCGCGTGGCGAGCATCTATCTGCCCAACGGCAACCCGTTGCCCGGGCCAAAATTCGATTACAAGCTGGCGTGGATGGCGCGGTTGCAGGCGCATGCCGCGACCTTGCTCGCCGGCGGTGGCCCGGTTGTGCTGGCGGGCGATTACAACGTCATCCCCAATGATGATGATGTCTGGCGCCCCGAAGCCATGGCGGATGATGCGTTGATGCAGCCGCAATCGCGCGCTGCCTATCGCGGGTTGCTATGGCAGGGCTGGACCGATGCGCTGCGCGCTATTCATCCCGGCGGCAATATCTGGACCTATTGGGATTATCAGGCCGGCGCCTGGGCGCGCAACCATGGCTTTCGCATCGACCATCTGCTGCTGTCGGCGCCGGCTGCCGATCGCTTGGTCGATGCCGGGGTCGATGCCGCCGTGCGCGGCGCCGAAAAGGCCAGCGACCATGCACCGGTGTGGGTGACACTGCGCGACTAGAGGTGATTGCGGTAAGACGGAATAGTCATCCCAAGGGACCCAGTCGTGTGTATGCGCGCCAAAAGCTGGGTCCCGGGTCAAGCCCGGGATGACAATGAAGGGGCGATGCGCGCGCTCCTACCCGGGCCAGCGAAACTCCCATAGCCCAGTCGGTTCATCCTTGTACCGCGCCACGGCATAATGGCGAAAACCACAGCGCGCGGCGACGGTGACCGAGGCGGCATTATCGGGGTGGATCATCGCCACGGTGCGGCGGTGGCTGCCCGCCAACCGCGCGGCGCCCCAGCCGAGCGCGGCGCGCACGGCCTCTGCGGCGAAACCCTGGCCCTGCGCTAAGGGGGTGAGGCACCAGCCGATTTCGGGATCGCCGCCAAAACCATCCAACCCGGCACGCCGCCCTTCCAGAAAACCGACATCGCCAAGGTAGGTGCCGGTTTCGCGATGCCGGACTGCCCAGAAACCAAAGCCCATCACCGCCCAGCAGCCGGCATAGCGCAACAGCCGCGCCCAGCTTTCCTCCTCGCTGCTCGGCTGGCCGCCGATGAACCGCACGACGCGCGGGTCGGCCCACAGCGCCGCCAGATCGGCAAAATCGGCGCGCACATGCGGGGCCATGACGAGGCGGTCGGTCGTGAGGCTGCGATCATTCGGCATGCGCCGTGCATAGAAGCATCAACGGCTTCGTGCTAGCGATGCGCTTTGTGAATGACCATGATCGCCTCGCTGCCTGGTTGCCAATCCAGGGCCTGACACTGCGTCCCGGTACCGGCCTCACCCGCCTGTCCGGCGGCATTGCCAACCGTAACGACCGGATCGAACTTGGCACCGGCCCTGCCGTGCTGCGGCGGCCGCCGCCGGGCGTGCTCGCGGCGGGCGCCAGCGACATGGCGCGCGAATGGCGGGTGATTTCGGCGCTGGCACCGCATTTCCCCATCGTGCCGCGCGCCCTGGCGTTTTGCGATGATGTGGCGGTGCTCGGCACACCATTCCTCATTCTGGAACATCGGCCCGGGGTGGCCATCGCTGGCACGCTGCCCTCCGGCGGGGCTGGCGCGGCGTTGCTCGATGCCGTGCTGGCCCAGATGGTCGCCCTGCATGGGCTCGATCCGGCCGCGATCGGCCTTGGCGATCTTGGCAAGCCCGAAGGTTTTTACGCCCGCCAGTTGCGCGGCTGGACCGGGCGCGCCGCTGCGGTCTGGGATGGCGGTTTGCCGCCTGTCGCTGCCGCACTGCTCGCGGCACTGGCCGCCGTCGCGCCACCGCAGGACGCCGCACCGGCGCTGCTTCACATGGATTTGAAGCCCGATAATCTGCTCGTCGATCCCGTCACCATGGCACCGCAGGCGATGATCGATTGGGACATGGCAACGCGCGGCCCGCGGGGTTTCGATCTCGCCGTGCTGTTGTCATACTGGATCGAGCCCGGTGACCCGGCGGCGGTGCACAGCCTCAACGCGGTGCCGTCGCTTGCCCCCGGCGCGCCGTGCCGTGACGATGTTGCGGCGCGCTACCGGGCGCTTGGCGGCGCTGACCCGGGGCCGTTGCACTGGCCGCTGGCGCTGGCCCGGTTGCGGCTGGCGGTCGCATGGATGCAGCTTTATCGAAAATGGCAGCGCGGCGAGATGGCCGGCGACCGCTATGCGGGGTTCGAATCATTGGCGCTGGCGATTCTCGCCCAGGCGCTCGAGGCTTTCAGCAAGGACGCGACATGACCGATTATACTTTTCCCGCCGCCACCGTCGAACTGGCGCAGCGGGTGCGCGCCTTTGTCATCGAAAAGATCATCCCGTTCGAAAAGGACCCGCGCCTCACCCAGCATGGCCCGACCGACGATTTGCGCAACGAACTCGTTGCGCTGGCGCGTGCCGAAGGCTTGCTGACGCCGCAGGCGCCGGTGGAATTTGGCGGCATGGGGTTCGATCATGCGACGCAAGCGGCGGTGTTCGAAGCTGCTGGCTGGTCGACGCTCGGGCCGATCGCGCTCAATTGTGCGGCGCCGGATGAGGGCAATATGTACCTGCTCGGTCGCATCGCCCGGCCTGACCAGATCGATCAGTTTCTGCGCCCGGTCATCGCTGGCCATCGCCGCAGCGTTTTCGCCATGACCGAGCCTGGCGGCGCCGGCAGCGACCCCGGCCAGTTGAAAACCACCGCGGTCTTCAATGGCAATGATTATGATATTTCGGGGCTGAAATGGCTGATTACCGGTGCCAATGGCGCGAAAAGCTGGATCATCATGGCGCGCGTGCCCGAAAATCCGCACGGGCCATCGGGGCCGACGCTTTTCCTGTGTGAAGGAGATACGCCCGGCATCCATATCGATCGTGTCATGGATTCGATGGACCGCAACTATGTCGAAGGCCATGCCGTCGTCCGGTTCGAGGGACTGCGGCTGGGGCCGTCGCAGGTGCTTGGCGACGTCGGCAGTGCGCTGCGCTATGCCCAGATGCGGCTGGCGCCAGCCCGGTTGACGCACTGCATGCGCTGGCTGGGTGCCGCCGCGCGGGCGCAGCATATCGCGCTCGAACATGCGCGGGTGCGTACGGCGTTCGGCAAGGCACTTGTCGAGCATCAGGGGGTCAATTTCATGCTCGCCGACAATGAAATCGCCATGCACCAGTGCCGGCTCGCCATCCGCCACACGGCCTGGTTGCTCGACCAAGGGGTGCGCGCCCGCCACGAATCGAGCATCGTCAAGGCGTTCGTCTCCGAAGAATTGTTCAAGGTTGCCGATCGCTGCGTGCAGATTTTGGGCGGCATCGGCGTTACCGGCGAAACCGTGGTCGAGATGATCTTTCGCGATATGCGCGGCTTCCGGCTCTATGACGGCCCCACCGAAGTCCATAAATTCGCTATCGCCACCCAGTTGCTGCGCACCGGCACGGCCTTTGCAAACCCGACATGAGCGTCGAATGGCGCGGCAAATATCTGGAAGTCCGCAAGACCGGCAGCTGGGAATATGCCGCGCGGCTTGGTAACGGCGGCGCGGCGGTGATTTTGGCGCTGACCGACGCGCGCGAGATCGTGCTGGTCGAACAATATCGTGTGCCCCATGGCGCGCGCAGCATCGAACTTCCCGCCGGCTTGATCGGCGATACCGATGCGGCCGACACAGCGCCTGCGGCGGCGGCACGCGAACTGCACGAAGAAACCGGCTTTGTCGCGGCGCAGTGGGAGGTGCTCGGCGATTTCGCCACATCGCCTGGCATGTCGGCCGAAATGTTCACCTTGTTTCGCGCCACCGGCCTTGCCCGCACCGGCCCGGGGGGCGGCGTCGCTGGCGAAGATATTGCCGTGCATATCGTGGCGCTGACAGATTTGCCGGCGTTTCTCGCGGCACAGCGGGCGCGCGGCCTGATCATCGATTGCCGGCTGGTGCTGGCGTTGGGGCTGGTTTGAAGGAATTGGTGCGTGACGCAGACGGCGGTGAACCGATCTTTGCATGACACCGCTGTTTTTGCCTCATAATCGAGTTTGTCTTCGTGCCTTGGCGTTGGAATTTGTTATAAATTTCCGGTGTTAAGAGCCCGCAACGGCATCAGATACGGGGCTGCCTGCCAGGGGGTTGCCGCCGCCAGAACAGGGAATCGACTCCATCATAACAACGAACGAGCAGCCGTCTCCTTCACGCTGCCCGCACCCCCAAACGCCGCTATTGGATCACCTGATTGTCGCCTCCGCATGTGATTCAATGGGACCGGAGCCTGCTTCGCTTCATTCGATCGTAAAATTTCGCAGTTATGCTTTCATTTTTCGACGCAAATCTGTGTTATAGAGAGAAATATACGTTGCTTTGCGTAGCAGGTTAGATCATTCGTCCGTTTTAGTAAGCGCCAAAAGCGCTCCATGGGGAGGATCCAGCGCGCCCATCTGCCAGCCACTTGCACTGCGTGTAACGCTATTATTGTCGGTCTGCGGCGCTGCTACCGGACTGCCGGTCGCGGCCTTCGCGCAGAACACCGTCGAAGCCAATTCGACTGACGACGACGAAATCGTCGTGACGGCCCGCCGGCGCGAGGAAAGGCTTCAGGACGTTCCGATCGCTGTCACCGCGGTAAGCCAGGCGAACCTCGATTCGCGCGGCCTTGATTCGGTCACCGACGTCCAGCAGATC
>JBBQMB010000043.1:0-18915 GCA_038328515.1 Sphingomonadales bacterium | reverse complement strand
GACGCATTCCTTCAAGGCGCCGGCTTCGCGGCGCAGGTCCCGCACCTCATCGGTGGTGGCAGCACGGGCGGTATCGCCGGCGAGCCGGCGCTTGCCCGCTTCCATGAACTCCTTCGACCAAGTGTAATACAGGCTCTGGGCCCAGAAACTCTTGGGCCTTCCTTGCGGCACAGCTCCGCGATGCTGTCCTCGCCGCGCAGGCCGTCCAGCACGATCCGGATCTTGTCAAATGCCGCCGGGTTGCGCTGCGAATGTCGTTATGCCCTCTGGGCATGGCCTACGGCTCACTACTTGCTCAGCAGGCTTCTTGGCTGGCAATTTCGAGTTTGAGGGATTGGTTCTCATCTTCGTTCCTTCGTCACTACGACGAGAAACAATCCCTCCTTAAATCTCAACCCCAATTATGCGCCATAGGTGCTGACGGGGAACAGTCGGGGGAATCAATCTCCCGGTCGCGGCGCCGGCCGATCCACCGTGTCAGCGTCGACAGCCCGACGCCCAGGTTCTCGGCCAACTAGCGCCGCTTCCGACCACGGGTCAGCGCCAGCCGCACAGCCTCGTCCTCAAACTCCTGCGTAAAACCCTGCTGCTTGCTCATCGAGTTCACCTTTCATCGGAAGGAAACTCTCCACTTTGCCGGGGCAAGTCCACATCACGCCTGCTACCGTTTTCAGCGATGCTGAGACGCAGCGAAGATTTTGGTGAAAATGCGAGCCACAGCAAGCGTCTCTACGACATTCGGCGTTGCTGCGCTCCGCGCAAACCCCCGGAAATTGGGGCAAAAATTACCCCTGGTGGGGATTCTTATCTGTCAATATCAACTACTTGGACTGGCTGGTGCGGCCAAGAAGACTCGAACTTCCACGGCCTTTCGGCCACAACGACCTCAACGTTGCGCGTCTACCAGTTCCGCCATGGCCGCACGACCAAATTGTCCGGGAAGCGTTCCCGTCCGGTAGGAGTGGGCGGTTAGCACAGGCTCGCGCGTTTGCGCAACAACCATCGCGCCCGGTGCGCGAAATCAGCAGCGGCGGGTTGCCGGGTGCCGAGGAATGCTGGCCATGATATTGCCGCACGCAACGCCGGTAGATTGTTCAAAGCGGACGTTGGCCTTGTATTTGCTGCCCGGCATGGCGGAGACGCGGTTGTTGCGCACCGTGCAGCCATCGCACGCAAAAACCGATATAGCCGGCGGATAATTCACGCGAACATCATTGTTTTCAATGGTTACCGCGCCAAACCCATCACCTCTGGGGCCAAAGAAGTTTATGCCCTGCGTGTCGCCGTTAACGGTATTGCCCCGGATAATGATATTGGTCATCCGGCGCGTGCTGGGCGTTGTCCAGAGCTGGATCGCGTCGGGATGATCGCCATCCTTCCAGGTGCCATTTTTCTTGTCACCGGTCGGCTTGATCGGCGAAAAATTGTCAAAGCGACTGTTTTCGATCAGCACATCGCTTGTACCGGCTACATCGATTCCATCGCTGCGCAGGCCGGTGAAGTGGACGGCGCGGATAACGAGCTTCTGGCTGTCGCCAACAACGATGCCGCGCGCCGCGCCGGTCACCGTGGTGCCAATAAAGCTCATGTTCTGTGTGCGACGGATATCAGCCCCATAGCTGCCCGGCCCGCTGCCGGAAGCGCCTTGGGGGGCCGATACGACGCCACCGCGCCAGATGATGCCGGCGCTGTCCCAGATCCGCAGGCCTTGTACCGGCGTTTTCCCGGCGTCGATTATGACGGGCGGGTCAAAGCGCCGGCCGATGATCTTGATGAGCGGGTAGGGCCCCGGGCCCAATGTGACGACTGCCCCCGGTTTCAGAACCGGGGGCAGAGCGGCCAATGTCAGCGCGAGAATGATCATCTGTCCTCCGGCACGGCCGGCGGCGCCGCATCACTCAGTTATAGCGCCGCAGTTCCTTCTTGGCGATTGCGGCGCGATGGACTTCGTCCGGGCCGTCGGCGAGGCGCAATGTGCGCTGACCGGCATAGCCGCTGGCCAGGCCATAATCCTGACAGACGCCACCGCCGCCATGCGCCTGGATGGCGTGATCATGGATCAGGCAGCTCATGTTGGGCGCGACAACCTTGATCATGGCGATCTCGTTGGCGGCGCCCTTGTTGCCGACGGTATCCATCATGTACGCCGCCTTGAGCGTCAGCAGCCGCGCCTGTTCGATGGCGATGCGCGAATCGGCGATGCGTTCATGCCACAGGCTGTGTTCCGAAATCGGCTTGCCAAAGGCGACGCGCGATTTCAGCCGCTTGCACATTTTTTCCAGGGCGCGTTCGGCGGCACCGATGCTGCGCATGCAATGGTGGATGCGCCCCGGGCCAAGCCGGCCTTGCGCAATTTCAAAGCCGCGGCCTTCGCCGAGAATCATGTTGCCGACAGGCACGCGGACATTATCGAGAATCACTTCGAAATGGCCGTGCGGGGCGTCATCATAACCGAACACCTTCAACGGCCGCAGCTTGACGATTCCGGGCGTATCGAGCGGCACCAGAATCTGGCTCTGCTGGGCGTGGCGAGCGGCGTTCGGATCGGTCTTGCCCATCACGATGGCGATCTGGCAGCGCGGATCACCAACGCCCGATGACCACCATTTGCGGCCGTTGACGACATATTCATCGCCTTGGCGCACGATCGACGTTTCGATATTGGTGGCGTCCGACGAAGCGACCGCGGGCTCGGTCATCAGAAAGGCCGAGCGCATTTCACCGGCCATCAACGGCTTCAGCCACTGTTGCTTCTGTTCTTCCGAGCCATAGGTGCGCAGCACTTCCATGTTGCCGGTATCGGGTGCCGAGCAGTTGAACACCTCGCTCGACCAGCCGACGCGGCCCATCAATTCGGCGAGCGGCGCATATTCAAGGTTGGTCAGCCCCGGGCCCTTCCATTCGCCGACATCATGGGCACAGATGTTGAGGAACAGGTTCCACAGCCCGGCCTTGCGGGCGATGGGCTTCAATTCCTCGATGACCGGCAGCACCTTCCAGCGTTCGCCTTCGGCGACTTCCTGTTCGTAGCGCGCTTCGTTGGGATAGATATGTTCGTCCATGAAGGCGCTGACGCGCTCGATCAAGGCTTTGGACTTGTCGCTGTAATCAAACATCATGGTCGTCGTCTCCTATGGCTTTCGCAGCCGTCCTGTCATGGCAGCGACAGCAAATCCAGCGCGAAGATGGCCGCGACCGCCGATCCTGCCACTTTTGCAGGCGGCTCGAGCTAGAATAATCGCGGTCGGGCCGGCGTGATAGCGACATGGCCGGCGTCGGGTGCAAAGCCGGTAACGGTGCTGCTATATTCGGTTTCGGTGCCGGCAGGCAGGCGCCGGACATCGGGGGTGATCGTCCAGCGCAGCGCCGTTCCGCCCGGGCCGGACAAGGTTGCGCGCAGGTCGGGCACATCGGCCGTGACAGAGCCAGTGTTGCGGATGACGCCCCTTACATCAAGCAGCAGGCGGCCCGATGGCAGCCTTGTCGTCGTGCCGATGACTGAAATTTCCAACGGCATGACCGGCGACAGGCGGGCCAGAGCCTCGCCGACATAGGGGATGCCGGACAGTTCGACGCGCCCCACCCAAAGCCCGGCCGCGACAATCGCCAACGCCAGCCCGGCAAGGCCCGCGACGAGCGTGCGCACCATGGCCGGACGCCGGTCGGCATCGCCATCGTCGTGTTCGCCCCCGTGTTCGCCGTCATCTTCGTCGCCGTTTTCGCCCTCTGCATTTTCTGTTTCGTCAGCAGCGTCGTCGCTGTCATCATGGGCTGCGGCGTCGCCAGCCATAGTCGAGTCGGCAGGCAGCTGCGCTGCGGCGCCGGGACGATCGGCATCGGCCCAGCGCGCGCTTATCTGTTCCTGCACGGCGACAAAGGCGGCTTCTTCGTCGGCCTCGCTGGTCGCTGGCGGCGCTGCGGGCGTTTCGACCGGTGCTGCCGGTACCCAGCGATGGTCGCAGGCGGCGCATTTCATGCGGGCGCCGCGGGCCACCACGGCATCGGGCAGCTTGTAATGGGCGTCGCAATTGGGGCAGGCAATGATCACCACGCCAGTCTAGCCCGTCCTGTCGGCAAAGGGAATCGGCGATGCGCGGCAAATGCGGTGATTGGCAGCGCTTGCCTCGCGCGCTCGGCTCGGCGATAGCGGCGGGATGCACGATATCAAGCTTGTCCGTACCGATCCTGCCGGTTTTGACGCTGCCCTGGCGCGGCGCGGCGTGGTGTCGGCGGCATCGGGGCTGGTTGCCGCCGATGCGCAATTGCGGGCGGTGCAAACCCAATTGCAGGCAGCGCTCGCCCAGCGCAACGAGGCCTCGCGTGAAATCGGCATGGCCAAGGCGAGGCGCGACAATGCCGCCGCCGATACGTTGATGGCGACGGTCGCCGCGTTGAAGGAACGCATTCCGGCGCTTGAGGCCGATGAGCGCCACGGCCAGGCGGCGCTCGCCGAGCTTGCCGCCGCCTTGCCCAATACGCCCGCTGCCGATGTGCCTGACGGTACAGATGAAACCGGCAATGTCGTCGTCAAAACCGTCGGCCGCAAGCCTGATTTCGATTTTTTGCCGCTCGAACATGATGTTGTCGCCGCCCGGCTCGGCTATGATCCCGAAGCTGCCGCTGCCATCGCCGGCGCGCGTTTTGCCGTGCTGAAGGGCGGGATCGCCCGGCTGCATCGCGCGCTGGGGCAATATATGCTCGATGTGCAGGCCGGCGCGCACGGCTATGCCGAAACGGTCGTGCCGCTGCTGGTCAAGCCCGAGGCAGCCTTTGGCACGGGGCAATTGCCCAAATTTGCTGACGATCTGTTCCAGACCACCGATGGTCGCTACCTGATTCCGACCGCCGAAGTATCGCTGACCAATCTGGTGCGCGAATCGATTGTGGAGGAAGATCGTCTGCCGCTGCGGTTGACCGCGCTCACCCCTTGCTTCCGCTCGGAAGCGGGCAGCGCCGGGCGCGACACAAAAGGCCTGATCCGCCAGCACCAGTTCGAAAAGGTCGAGCTGGTCAGCATCTGCACAGCGGCGCAGGCCGCAGCCGAGCACGACCATATGCTGGCATCGGCCGAAGCCATATTGGAAAATCTCGGGCTGGCGTATCGCCGCATGTTGCTATGCGCCGGCGACATGGGCTTTGCGGCGCGCAAGACCTTTGATCTGGAGGTCTGGCTGCCCGGCCAGGGCGCCTGGCGCGAGATCAGCAGCATTTCGGATTGTGGCGATTTTCAGGGGCGCCGCATGAACGCACGCTGGAAGGTGCGCGGCGAAAAGGGCACGCAGGGTTTCGTCAACACCCTCAATGGTTCAGGGCTCGCCGTTGGCCGCACGCTGGTGGCGATCATCGAAAATTACCAGCGAGCCGATGGCTCGGTGGTGATCCCGGCGGTTTTGCACCCCTATATGGGCGGCATCACGCTATTGACGCCGGCGTGACCTGTTGGCCCGGGCGCCTGTTTTGTGCCGGATCGAATGAATAAACTGAATCCCGGGGCAAGCCCGGGATGACGCAAAAGGACGACGTTATAATGCGCATATTGGTCACCAACGATGATGGCATCACCGCGCCGGGGCTGGTGGCACTCGAAGCCATTGCCGCTGAATTGTCCGATGACGTCTGGGTGGTCGCGCCGGCGGAGGAACAATCGGGCGCCGGGCACAGCCTGACGCTGTCAAAGCCGGTGCGGCTGCGCGAAATTTCGCCCAAACGCTATGCCGTGCAAGGCACGCCGACCGATTGCGTCATGCTGGCGCTGGGGGCCGTGTTGAAGGATGCGAAGCCCGATCTCATCCTGTCGGGAGTCAATCGCGGTGGCAATCTGGCCGAAGACGTTACCTATTCGGGCACGGTTTCGGCCGCCATGGAAGGGTGCCTCGCCGGTATCCGCTCGATCGCCCTCAGCCAGGTGATGGCCGATTATGCCATGGGCATGGAAGATTTCACGACAGCAACGACCCATGGTGCGGCGATTATCCGGCATATCCAGTCGATCGACTGGCCGCCCGGTGTGCTGGTCAATATCAATTTCCCGCCGGTTGCCGCCGACAAGGTCGCCGGCGTGCGCGTTACCGAGCAGGGTTTCCGCGATTACGGCAACATCCACCTCGTCGAACGCATCGATCCGCGCGGTTTTCCCTATTATTGGCACGGTTTCGGCAAGGAAAAGCTCGTTCCCGGTCATGATACCGACCTCAAGGCCATGCACGAAGCGTGCATTTCGGTAACGCCGTTGCACCTTGATATGACCCATTACACCACCATGGCGGCGCTCAAGGCTGCACTGGCGCCGCTCGCAGAAGCGTAACGACGCCAGGCGCCCGACTATTCTGTCGGCATTCCCGCGGGGGGCGGGCGGGTTGCCGGCATGCCGACAGCAGCAAAGGCTGCTTTTGACAATCATTGTTTAGCCTGATTCGGTGCGGCCTGAGCGTGACGTCAGTCACGCCCTAAGTAATTTACCCGTCTGGTATCAATTCCTGTCCTCGCCTAGAGTGCGTTTTGTTCAGTTGGAATCGAACGAGCACTCTAGGTCTTTGATTTGTCGTGTTTTCTTAAGCGTCAGATGAAGACATCTGACTGGAAAACACTCTAGCGTGGCGCCAGGAGGTGGGGTGGTGCAGGGGGCGATCGATATCGAGGCCGTGGTGCAGGCCAGCTTTGCCTGCCCGCCCGGCGTGGCGGCGGGCATTGCCGCGCGGGCGCGGCTGCGCCGCCATGCCGCGCACGCCACCATCCTGTGGCAGGGCGAACGCGCTACCGAGGTTTTCCTGATGCTGGCCGGCGAAGCGCATGCGCTGGTTGTCGCCAGCAATGGCCAGGAATTGCGCCTGCATGTCCATGGCCCGGGCGATATTTTTGGCGAGGGCGGAGTTTTATCGGGCGAGGAGGCGAGCGCCAGTGTGGTTGCGGCATGTGACAGCGCCACCGCCAATTTTGGTGGCGGTGATTTTGTCGTGCTGGTCGAAACCCATGCCTGTGTCGGCCTCGCGCTGTCGCGGCGGTTGATCGCCCGCCAGGCAGCGATAACCCGGCGGCTGACCGAACAATCGATCCTGTCGGCGACCGGGCGGATTTGTGCCGAACTGGCACGACAGGCGCGCGCCGGCGGCGGGCGGATCGCGCCGGTGCCGGTGCTGAGCGATTTCGCGCGCCAGTTGCAGACCAGCCGCGAAACCGTGTCGCGCACGCTTTCCGATCTCAAGCGCCGCGGTATCGTGCGGCAGGATGATGACGCGCTGATCGTCGTGGCGGCGCGAATGCTCGACGATCTGGTGGTGTGACCCGTCAGTTCTTCAGGGCAAATAGTCGCAAATCACGGCCATCGGCGGCCTCTCCCGCCGCTTCGCCGACATATTCGCTGCGCAGCGCCGGGGTTCGCGCCAGCACGCCGGCAATGAAATCTTCCGAAACATAGGTCGCGCCGATGCCGGTCAACTGCGCCAGTCGCGCCGCACGCGCTGGTTGGTCACCAAAGGGTTGCACCGTGCCGGTGAACGGATCGGCAAGCGTTGCCATGGCGGCGTAATGCCCGCCGATGCGCACGCCCGCAGCGGCGGCGTGAATCCGGCTGGCGGCAGCGGCGGCAATCACCGGGTCGGCATAGGCAATCTGCACGCCGGTCGCCAGCATTCGCGCCGCAAACGGCGGCGGGATGGTGGCGGCAATCGCTGCGATCAAACCGGTGGCTTCCATATCATCGAGGCGGACTTCGAGCACGGCGAGCGGGTGCAGCGCCACGGCAGCATCGAGCGGTGCGCTCGCCTTTGTGGGGGGGAAGGGCGGCTCGACCGGCCAATCGAGGATGATCTGGCGCCGGCCACTTGCCAGCCAGATATCGGCATCGCGCGCGGTGCAATCACCCGCCGCGCCAACCAGCAATTGCACCGCTTCGGTGGCCAGCCCGGCAGCGCCATGCGCGGCGCGGCCCATGGCGATTTCACTGGCGAAGGCGATCAATTCCGAGGTCGGCAGATCGGCGTCGGGCGTGGCGATATGCAGGCTGGCGGCGCGCGCCAGCAGTTTTTCAAAGCGCGTCACCCAATCATCGCCCCATGGCGCCACCGAGGCGCTGACAAAGGCCGGCAATGAAACCGGCAGGACGATATGCAGCGCCGCCCCATGCGCCAGCAACGCTTCGGCGATGATGATGTCGGCGCCGGCGGCGACCGAGCCATGGCCCGCACCGATAGCGAGCCCGGCGAGCGTGGCGGCGATCCGGTCGCGCATGTCACCAAGGCTGGCGACATCTTCGGGCGCGCCCATCCGCCCGGCAAAGTGCAGGGTGCGCGGCGGCCGCAAGGGGTCGAGCCAGCCGGCGTCACCGCCCTGTTCGGCGATGATCAGCGCGAACTGGCGCAAGGTTGTCGCATGGTCTTCATAGGCCTCGGGCGCCAACCCGACAGCAGCAGCAAAGGCTTCGCGCGCCGCATCGGTGCGGCCGAGCAGCAACAGGGCTTCGGCCGTGGTCGCGCCGCGATAATAGGGCGTTTCGCCATCGGGGCGCTCGCTTGCCTGCCGCACCAGCGTTGCCGTCGCCAGGGCGCGAGCGCGGTCCTGGTCGCCGCCGAGCAGCGCCAGCGTCGCCGCGTTGATCATCGGGTAGGTGCTGTCTTCGATTGTTGCCGCCCGGGCATAGGCTGCGGCGGCTTCGCCATACAGCCGGCGGCGATCGGGTCCGTTGGCAAGCCGGGCGCGGTCTTTCAGCAAGCGCCCGCGCACCGTGAGCGCAGCGGGATCGTCGGGGGCAAAGCCACCGGCTTCGAGCCGCGCCCAGGCCAGCCCGAGCGCCCCCGACCGCGCCAGCATGGTGATGGCAACAAGCGATGCGGGCGTCGTCATGCGACACGCCCATAACGACGCCGCAGGCGGCCGGGCCGACTGACGAGATTGCGGCTGGACATCAGCAATCAGCCTTGGTCATCGGGGCCATTTCTCGCTCAATGGGGTGGTGGCCCCTGGTTTTCACCGGTGGGGTCGATGATGATGACCGTGCGCGCGGTGGGGGCCGATCGGCTGGCGCTGGGAACATTGAGATAGATATTGAAGCCAAACGCACTGCGCGCCTTGGGCGGCAGCGTGTTGTCGCCACCGGTTTCCTTGCAAAAATTGATGCAGCGAATGGCATTGCTGCCCCCTGTTTTTATCATTTCGGCGTTGAAGAATGACCAGTTGGGCTGTTTTTTGGCAACCACGATCCGACCGTCGATATTTTCTTCCTTCTCGTGGAAAAAGATGAACGGATCATAATTGGCATAATCGCCGTCCCAGCAAAAATTCCACGTCGGCATGTCAATGACGAGGGTATAATATGATGCGCCCTCAAAGTGCAGGCCGTCGAGCGAATCCGATACAAGTTTGGCGCCATCGACCGGCTTGTCACCGCGCGCGATACCCAGCAGCACCGCTTCGGTTTGCGGGATGCTGCCCGTAATCGGCATTTTCCAGGTGCTGGCACGCACCTCGAAATCCGGAGTCATCGATAGTGCCGTCAGGGTCAGTTGGGTTGGCGCCGGAAACTTGCCGCCCAGCTTTTTTTCGGTCCGGATGGATTTCCCATACGGCTTTGGAACCCCCGGTACCGGTGTCGCATCGGCAGAAGCTGTGTCGTTGATCATCGTTGCATTCCTGTTGTTATGGGGATGACGGGTGGTTTCGGGTCGGGACCGGGTGTGGCCGGCCGGGCCAGCATCGAATCGATCTCGTCGATCATGTCGCGGCGGCCTTTTTCGGCCGGAACGTCGCCGCCGTTTCCGGCAACACGCGCGCGTGTCGCGCGCAGCAGCGCCATTGCTCTTGGCGTATCACCGGTGCTTTGCCACAGCCGCGCCCGATCGATGGCAATACGTGCCGCCTGCTCACGCCACATCATGTTTGCCGGATCCAGCGCCTCCAGCGCCGCGATATCGGCGGCGGCGGTCGCCAGCGTCGTGGCGGCGCGTTGCTGTTCGCCGGTGCCGATATCGATCGATGCCAGCGCCCGGTCAGTAACGATGATCGCATAGGCGTAGCGGCGATTGCGGGGATCGGCAGCGAGCAGCGCTGCCTTTATCGCCCGGTCGGTCAAGCGATGCTGGCGCGCCATGGCCGCATCGCCGGTTGCCAGAACGGCGTCGGCCAGCCACGCATAGGCATTGGCGGTTTCAAAACGCAGATCGGCATTCGCCGGGGATTGCCGCAATGCCGCTTCAAACGCCTTGGTGGCCGCCAAAAAGGCCGTGACGGCGCGGGCCGGGCGGTGAAAACCGTTGAGTTCGAGCACGCCGATGTTGTTTTCCGCATAGGCGACTTCGGTAAGCCCGCGCGGACTGTTCGGTTGCAACGCCAAAAGCGCTCGAGCGGCGCGGCGATAGCGACCATAAGCGACCACCGCTGCTTCAAAATTGCCTGCGAGCTCATCGACATGGCCAGTCCAGTAATCGCTCTGGGCATCGGCAAATATCCGGTCCGGATTAGTGGGATCGGCGCGGCGCAGTGCAGCGGTGGCACGCTTGGCCTCGGCATAATTGCCGCGCGCCGTTGCCAGATCGCCGAGCCGTTCGTTATCGGCACCCATTGCCAGCAGGATGCGCGCCCGGCGTTCAAGCGAATCGGGGCCCAGCCTTTCAAGCGGCTGGGCACCATAATAGGCCATGGCACGGGCATTGGTGCTGGTCATCGCATCAAGCCGCCCCACGCCCTTCAGCCGATCACGCAGATCAGTCAGCATAAATTCGACAAGCCCCTCCGCTTCCGAACGCTGACGATCGGCCTCGGCCCGCGACCGGAAGGCGAACGCCGTCAGCAAGGCCATCGCTAGCATCGCGATGACCGCAGCTATCGTGATGGCCGTCACGCGGCGCAGGCGCCGCTGGGCATCGCGCTGGACCAGCGCATCAAGATCAACACCGGCCAATCCGGCGACGATCTTGAGCAGCGCCAGTCTTTTGCCATCGCCGCCCTTGCGGAAATCGGCTGCCAATGGCTCGATCGACGTGCCATCGCCAAGGCGTCGCAGACCGATTGGAAAAGCGACATCGGGTTCGCCTTCGAACAAGGCAGCCAAAATCGGCCGATCGGGATGTGCGGCCCGAAACAGCGCTATTTCCTGATCGACATAGCGCGACGCCACTGCCGACGGCGTGCACAGCACGACAAGGCAGCTCGACGCCTGTAGCGCGGCTGTCACCTCGGCGGTGAGGTCGTTCGCGGCGGGCAGATCTTCGCGATCCTTGAAAATCGGGGTCAGTGTCGCCGGCACCGGCCCGCGCGGGCTCGGCTTGCCAATCAGGCGCGGCGGCAGTCGATAGCTCTCCAGCGCCCGGTGCAGCCAGCGCGCGGTTGCACGATCGGCATGGGAATAGCTGATGAACGCGCGATATTGCCGTTGTGGCAGTGCCGCCTGCACGTCGCAATTCCCCGTTTTATTCTGGCTATGGCGCCAGAAAGCGCCCGAAATTCAACGTGCCGCACCGCCCGGGACTTGGCAAGAGTTTGCGCCGCCGTGATCGCCGTCACGCCTTACAATATCGTAATTCGTTAGGATTTGTTGACCGCTGAGGGTGATTCAGCGCTGCAAGTGAGGGACCGATGTTATACCAGCATGCGCCGCTTGAGGCCGATGGCAAGGCCATTGCCGTCCCGGCCTGGTCGTGCCCACCATTGCCGGCGCGTGATTGCCACGATGCGCTGATCCTTTTCGACAATGTCGCGGCGCTGCTCGACGAAGATGATGATCCGCGGCCGGCGCTGATGATGCTTTCGGCGGGGCTGCGGGTGGCGCGCGCGTGTCTCCCGGCCGACGCGTGGCGCGGTTACTGTGCTGATTTGCGCGCGCACCGGTTGGGGGCCGTGCTGTGCGAAGATCCGGTGACGGCGCATTCGGTGGCGCGTCCACGGGGTTATTCAGGCGATGCCGCGCTGCTCGACCTGATCTATGCGGAACCGGTTCTGGCGGCGGCACTGGCCGACACCTCCGCGCGCGGCCGACGGATCAACGCCGTGACGATGACAGCAAGTGTTCATGGCGCGCGGCGCGAATCGCTGGCGTTGCTGACCGATTATGTTGATCAGGCCGCTACTGGCGGCAGGCCGGTGGTGCTGGCGCTTGGTGCCGGCCATTTGCGCGAGGCCGATGGTTCGAATGCGCTGCGCAGCGGTCGTATCGCGCGCTGGGTGGCAGTCGATCAGGATGTCGAAAGCTGCGCTGAAATCGATCGTCGGCTGGGACGCCGGGTCGAAACCATCCCGCGCTTCATCGGCGCGATCCTCAATGGTGAGGTTCGCATCGAAATGGTCGATGTCGCCTATGCGGCGGGCTTGTTCGATGATTTACCGACGCCGATAGCCATCAAGCTGGCACGGCGGGTTGTCGCCATGCTCCGGCCGGGGGGGCGATTCCTGTTTACCAACCATGCCTCCGGCATGTGGGATGCCGGTTTTCTGGAAGCGGCGATGGATTGGCCGCTGACGCTGCGCAACCCCGCTGAAATGGCGAGGATCGCGCAAAGCGTTGCCGGGGTGGCGGCGCGGCATTGGTCTGGTGCGCATGGCGCGATCCACTATTGTGAACTGGTCAAGCACCGTCGCTGACGGCATTTTCAGTCGGCGACGGTTGCTTGTCGCGCACTACCCATGCCGAGCGGCCAATCCGAATGCGGATGGCTTGAAGTGTTCCGATTTCGGTTGATGCGCGGCGTCCCTTTGCTGCGGCGAGAGCATCTGGCCAAAGACGCGGACAAGCTTGCGGCGAATACCGGGACGCGGCGTTATCGAGCGGAGGTTATCGGTTCCGTGTCTGTCGCGTTTGGCTTTGATTCAGACTCGACTGCAGTTTGATTGAAGCGCCCCTCTCTCGCAGCCGCAGGCGACGCCTTCGCGTCTACCGGGAGAGGCGGCGCTTCAACTTGAATGAAACGGTGTCTAGCGCCGGCGATAATCGGTCATGTCCGTCGCAGCGTTCCAAGCGAGAAGGGTGCCGGCGCGCGGGCCGAGGTTGCCGGCCTGCGCTGCGCGCCGGCTCCCCCGGACAATCAGCAGAAATGGTTGTCATGGCCAAATCGGCTCGGTTCATTGTCCCGACGCCGTCGCGCGCGGACAGCAAAAAGGGCCGGATGCAATGCATCCGGCCCTTGATGATTGTCCCTGCACCCTGAGGTGCGGGACGCTTTGCCTCAGGCTGCGACCGACTTGCGACGACGCAGGGTGGCACCGACCATGGCGAAACCAACGATCATCAGGCCCCAGGTCTGCGGCTCGGGAACGACAGTAACCAGCGGTGCCGGATCGGACGAGAAGCTGCCCGTGGACGTTGCGCGGAAGCTGCGCAGCGCCCGGCCGGTTGCGCTGTTCAGGCCAGCGTTCACATTGTTGATGAGCGATGTGACCGCGGTCAACGACAGCGCCATGTCGCGATTGGAGGTGCCAGCGAAGTTCAGGAAGTCAGACGTATAGATGATGGACCCGCCCGGCGTCGAAGCCGAAAGGCTGCCCGACGTGCCGCCGGTCTGGCCGAAAATGGTCGCCTGCGAAAACGTTCCGCTGAGCAGGTTGGAGCCAGCAGCGAAATTGTTTGCACCGATTGTGATTGCCGAGGTCGAGATGAACGAGAAACTGCCCGTCAAATTATTCTGGAAGCTGAAGCCGCCGAACGTCGCCGTCGGGGTTGCTGTCGTCGTGGCGTTCAGGGTGAAATTTGCCCCGACGTTCGAGATCGAAGACAGCGCTGGCTGCAGGAAGGAGAATGTCACGGCAACGGAGCCGGGAACGGCGCTCGCGGGGCGGATATTGAAGGCGCTGTTGGTGGTTGAAATCGTGCCACCCGTGCCATTCGAACGGTAGGTGGTGTTGTTCCCGCCCGTCCCATCGTTCAGGAAGAAGATGTTGCCGCCAGCGGTGGCGTTGAACGAAGCAAAGGTGGTCACCACTGCCGAGGCTGGTGCCGCCATCGAAAGTGCCGACACGGCTGCAACTGCTGCCAGCGTGAATTTGTTGATCGTCTTGGCCATGTTGAATTGCTTTCCTGTTGATGCACCCGGAGATGCCGTGAGCCTTACGCATTAACCTATGCAAAAAGCGGGCCAAGTGGATCGATGACAGCAAAGTGTTGATAATAAAGCAATTATAGTCTCGTTAACTTTCGAAAGTGTAAAGCTGACCGACAGTTTTGGGTGAATCCTTGCCGCCGCCATCGACGGGCCAATTTGCCTCGGCGGGTCGTTGCCATCGCGGGAACCAGCCCCTAAACCAACGCCCTGATGCCCTGTTCATACTTCTTTTCAATGCCACACAAGGCCATCATCGGCCGGCTTGTTGCGGGTCTTTTGATCACCGGTCTGGCCAGTTGCACCGTTCCTGAAAGTCGTCGGCTGTCGGGGCCAACGCCGCCGTCGCGCGCCGAGCCCCGGGCAGCACTGCCGGCAAAGTCTGTCTGGCAGGCGCGCAAGGTCGAAACCGACGCCACCAACGTGCCGGGGGGGCGGCTGCATATCGTCAAGCGCGGCGAGACCGGCATTGCGATTGCTCGTGCCTATGGCGTTGAATGGGCAAAGCTTGCCGCCGCCAATCGCCTGTCGCCACCCTATCTGCTCGAAATCGGTGATCGGTTGCTGCTGCCTACGGCAAACCAGGTTGCGGCCCAGCAAGCGGCGATGAGCGTTGAAGAACGCGCTCGTTCCTTCACGCTCCAGATTGATGACATCATTACCGGCGGTGAACCGGCGATATCACCAGCCACCGCCAAATCGGCCGTCCGCTCGGCACCGCGCATTGCAAGTGTTGTGCCGCTGCCAGCCCTGGCGGGCGACGCGCCGCGCTTTGCCTGGCCGGTCGATGGCCGCATCCTGTCGGGGTTTGGCGCCAAGCCGGGCGGGCGCTTCAACGATGGTGTCAATCTGAAAGCATCGGCGGGGGCACCGGTGCGCGCCGCGGGCGATGGCGTGGTGGCCTATGCCGGCGCAGCGATCCCGGGTTTTGGCAATTTGCTGCTCATCAAGCACGCCGGCGGCTGGGTCAGCGCCTATGGTCATAACGAAGCGCTTCTGGTGGCGCGTGGCAAACGCATCGCGCGCGGCGATATCATCGCCCGGGCCGGGGCAACGGGGTCGGTAACCGAACCGCAGGTGCATTTCGAATTGCGCAACGGCCGCACCCCCATTGATCCGCAAAAGGTGATCGGCGGCCGCTGACGGGTGACACGCCGCCGGGTGTCGCGTATGGCGCGGCGATGGCTATTACCCTTGATACAGCGCCGCGCGTCGGCATGGTTTCGCTCGGCTGCCCCAAGGCGCTGGTCGATTCCGAACGGATTCTCACGCAATTGCGCGCCGATGGCTATGCGCTGTCGGGTGATTATGCGGGCGCCGATGTGGTGATCGTCAACACCTGCGGCTTTCTCGATAGCGCCAAGGCCGAAAGCCTGGAGGCAATCGGCGAGGCCATGGCCGAAAACGGCAAGGTTATCGTCACGGGCTGCATGGGGCATGAGGCCGACAGCATCCGCGCGCGCTTTCCCGATGTGCTGGCGGTGACGGGCCCGCAGCAATATGACGAGGTTGTTGCCGCCGTGCGCGATGCGGCGCCGCCGGTGAAAAGCGCCTATCTCGACCTCATCCCCGATGCCGGGCTCAAGCTGACGCCGCGCCACTACAGCTATCTCAAAATCTCCGAAGGTTGCGACCATCGTTGCGCCTTTTGCATCATCCCGAGCCTGCGCGGTGATCTTGCCAGCCGGCCGCCGGCGGCGATCTTGCGTGAAGCGGCGGCGCTGGTGAAAGGCGGGTCGAAGGAGCTGCTGGTCATCGCGCAGGATACATCGGCCTATGGGGTCGATCTGCGCCACGCCGTATCGTCCTTGGGCGGGCGCGAATTGCGCGCTCATATCACCGATCTGTCCCGCGAACTGGGGCAACTTGGCGCCTGGGTGCGACTGCATTATATCTATCCTTATCCGCATGTTGACCAGCTCATCGGGCTGATGACCGAGGGGCTGCTGCTGCCCTATCTCGATATTCCCTTCCAGCATGCCAGCCCGAGCGTGTTGCGCGCCATGCGGCGGCCGGCGAACGATGCAAAAGTGCTCGATCGGATCCGCAAATGGCGCGGGCTGGTGCCCGATCTGGCGCTGCGCAGCACCTTTGTCGTCGGCTTTCCGGGCGAAACCGAAGCCGATTTCCAGTATCTGATCGATTGGCTGGGTGAAGCGCAGATCGATCGCGCTGGCTGCTTCAAATATGAAGCGGTGGAAGGCGCTGCCGCCAATGCCCTGCCCGGCGCCGTGCCCGAAGCGGTCAAGGAGGAACGCTGGCACCGTTTCATGGCGGCACAATCGGCGATTTCGGAACAAAGACTGGCCATGAAGGTCGGGCGTGACGTCGATGTGTTGATCGATGCCGTCGATGATGAAGGCGGCGCATCGGGGCGCAGCAAATATGATGCCCCCGAAATCGATGGCGAAGTGCATCTGCGCGATGCCGGCGGCGTGGCGGTGGGCGACATTATTCGCGTCCGCATCGAAGAGGCTGACGACGCCGATTTGTTCGGCGTGCCCATCTGACGCGCCTGCTTGGCAGGTGACGGCGGGGGCTTGCATCCGCTACACCATGGCAATGACTGATTTTGCCCCGCTCCTGATCGCCGATGATGGCGCCCCTGCTACGGCCCTGACCCTTCTCACCACCGTCGGATTCGACGACTGGTTGCGCGGCCAGAGCGAGCGTGCCCGCGCCTTTGTCGCGGCGCAGGGCTTTACGGCCGCGCCCGACAGTGTCGCGCTGCTGCCCGGCGATGCTCCGGGGGAATGGTCGGCGCTTGCCGGGGTAGCGACCGAGCCGGAGCCGTGGGGCCTTGCCGCTGCTGCCGCAAAGCTGCCTTCAGGGCGCTATCGCCCGTCGCAGCCGGTCGGGCCGGCACTGCTCGGCTGGCTGCTCGCCCAGCATCGCTTCACGCGGTACAAAAAGGCCAGCGGCGATACCGGGCCGCGCGTGCTGCTCAGCCTTGAGCCGGCGGCGGTGTCCGAAGCGGTAAAGCTGGCGCAGGCAACGGCGCTGGTGCGCGATCTGGTCGATACGCCGGCGGCCGATCTGGGGCCGGCCGAGCTTGCCGATGCGGTGGCGGCCGAGGCGCGGGCCTTTGGCGCGACGCTGGCGGTGACCAAGGGCGAAGCGCTGCTCGCGGCGAATTTTCCCGCTGTTCATGCCGTTGGCCGGGCAGCATCGCGCGCGCCGCGGTTGATCGACATGGTCTGGGGGGATGCCGGCCACCCCAGATTGACCATCATCGGCAAGGGTGTGACCTTTGATACCGGCGGGCTCAACATCAAGCCCGGTGGCAGCATGGCCTTGATGAAGAAGGACATGGGCGGCGCCGCGCACGCGCTGGCGCTGGCCCGGCTGGTGATGCAGGCCAATCTGCCGGTGCGGTTGCGGCTGATCATCCCGGCGGTGGAAAACAGCATTTCGGGTGATGCCATGCGCCCCGGCGATGTGCTGGCGACGCGTGCCGGCAAAAGCGTGGAAGTCACCAATACCGATGCCGAAGGGCGGTTGATCCTGGCCGATGCGCTGACGTTGGCGGCCGAGGATATGCCAGCACTGATGATCGATTTTGCGACGCTGACCGGTGCGGCGCGGGTGGCGCTGGGGCCGCAATTGCCGGGCTTTTTCGCCAATGACGAAGCGCTGGCGGCCGATTACGCTGCGACGGCGACGGCGGCGGGCGACCCGTTGTGGCGGCTGCCGCTGTGGCCGGGGTATCGCGACATGCTCAAATCGCCGATCGCCGACCTTAACAATTCGCCCGATGGCGGCTTTGCCGGGGCGATTACGGCGGCGTTGTTCCTTGAAGCCTTTGTGCCGCCGGGCATTCCCTGGGCGCACTTCGATACCTTTGCCTGGAACCCGGCGGCGCGCCCGGGCCGGCCACGCGGCGGTGAAGCGATGGGGCTGCGCGCTTCGTTTGCGCTGATCCGCCAGCGTTTCGGGCGGGCATGACAACAGGGCTGCAAGCGCGGCTGTCCGGCGCGCGCCCGCGGCTTGACCCGCGGCGCTGGATCGCGCGGGCTGATCTGGTCGAAGTGGCGCTGGCGGGGCAGGTCGCGGCGGGGCGCTATGTGGCGCCGGTGGCAATGCAGGCGGCGGTGGCGCGCACACCGATGCGAAAAGCAGGGGATGCTTTGAGCGTTGCGGTGAGCGAATTGCTGGCGGGCGAGGGGTTCGACGTCTTTGAAACAGTGTCGGGCTGGGCCTTTGGGCGCCGTGTTTCCGACCATTATGTCGGCTGGGTGCGGGCTGATGCGCTGGTGGCGTATGTTGCTGCGCCGGTGATGGTGACCGCGCGGGTGGCGCCGGTGTTCGCCGCGGCCGATATCAAGGCGCCGGTGCTGGCCGAATTGCCCTTTGGTGCGCGAGTCGCCGGGGTGGCGGGAGAGCGGTTCTTTGCCGGTGCGGGGGGGTTCATTCACGCCCGGCACCTCGCCGCACCGCCTTCGACACCCCTTGCGGTGGCGCGGCTGTTCACCGGCGCGCCCTATCTGTGGGGCGGGCGGACGCCTTTGGGGGTCGATTGTTCGGGGTTGGTGCAGGCGGCGCTGGCGGCGTGCGGGGTCGCTGCGCCGCGCGATTCGGATCAGCAACTGGCCGAATTGGGTGTGGCGGTGGCGTTTGAAGATCGCGCGGCGGGTGACCTGGTGTTCTTTCCCGGGCATGTCGGGATTTTGGCGACCCGTGACCGACTGTTTCACGCCAATGCGCATTGGATGGCGACGGTCGAGGAGCCGCTTGCTGATGTTATAGATCGGTTGGTGGCAGCGGGGGTCGAGACGCCGGTGTCCGGGGTGCGGCGGGTTTAGCGCTTTCCTCTCCTTTGGGGGGGAGAGGCGACTCGCCGACTTCGGCGAGCGGGTGAGGGTGTTCTCTTGCCTAGCCACAAAAGAGCCACCCTCAC
>JBBQMB010000042.1:0-19237 GCA_038328515.1 Sphingomonadales bacterium | reverse complement strand
CATAGAAATCCACCGCCGGCACAGGCTGCCCATCGCGAGCGTTATGGTGATCGATGATCGCTTCAACGGTCAGCCCGGCCCCGGTCATCCGCCGCCACGGCTCGAGCCCAACCCAGCTGATCTGCGGCATCCGATAGGCGCGGGTGCTGCTGTTGGTCAGCCCTGCACCGACAAGCGTGGAGGCGGTGCTGCCGGTGTAGAAACCGTCGGCGATGCCCACGCTGGTCAGCGTATCGGCAACAAACCATTCGTCGGTCAGATAGGCATAAATATCAAGATCGGCCCCGACCGCCGCTTCGATGCGCAAGGCCTCGCTCGGGAACGGCCGGCGGATGATCTTTTCAGTCAGCGCGATGATGCTGACGATGTTGGCGGCACTATAGCTTTTTGCCCGGTCCCAGCCCGGCCGCGCGCCAAGCCCGGCCAGTTTTGACAGATCATAGCTGCCGCCGATATTGCCCGCCAGGCCCTCGAGCCGGATGCGCGCGATAACGCCATTGCCATCGATGTTGCCACCATTGGGCAGCGCGCCGCTGCCCATGATCTGAAACGCGATTATATCGCCGGTAGCCATCAGCGCTGGCCCTTGGCGCGGGCCTGCGCCCGGAATGCGGAATTGCGCATGGCGACCTCATCTGCAGTTGGGAAAAAGGGCGGGCCGGCACCGCAAGGGGTGCCGGCCCACAGGTCGGCTCAGGCGCTGAACTTCATCAGCTTGATGGCGCGGCTGTCGATGACCGTGCCGCCAACCCGCTTGGTGGCATAAAAATGCACGAACGGCTTGTTGGAGAACGGATCGCGCAGCACGACCGTTTCGCGGCGCTGGGCGATAAGATAGCCCGCCTGGAAATTGCCGAACGCAATCGACAGGCTGTCGATCGCCACATCGGGCATCGCGGCGGCTTCAACCACCGGATAACCCAGCAGCGTTGCCGGCTGGTCGGCCGAAAGCGCTGGCTGCCACAAAAAGGCACCGGTGGTGTCCTTGAACTTGCGCACCCGCGCCAGCGTGGCGGAATTCATCACGAACACCGCGCCCTGGCGATAAGCCGTGCCAAGCGCATGAACCAGATCGATCAGCCGATCCTGCGGGTTGCTGGCGGCAAAGGCGCCGGCTGCCCCCGACGCAATCGTCTGCAACGTGCCAAAGGCGCGCGTCGCATCATCGGCCGTGCTGTTGGCAGCAGAAAGAAAGCCGCGCGGCTTGTTGACGCCATCGCCCGTCACAAAGGCCACGCCTTCAGCCCGGGCAAATTCGCGCCCGATTTCGCCGCCCAGCCAGGCTTCGACATCGAAAAATGCATCATCGAGCATCGCCTGGCTCGCGGCCGGATTGGCATAAAGCTCACCCATCGGCGGGGCGATTTCAGCAAAGTCCGGGGTGTCGGTTTCGGCCCGCACCCCGGTTTCGCTCACCCAGCCCGAAACCACGCCGCTGGTGGTGATCAGCTTGCGATAATTCGCCGATCCGACATCGACAACCTGCGCAATGCTGCGAATCGGCGAGGCGCTCCGCAGCACCATGTCGATGACGGTATCGATCTCCACCGGCACCGCGACCCCGCCCTTGGGGCCAACGCCGATGCTGGCGGCCTTGATACCATCGCCGGGCAGCGTGCCATGGCGCAGCCAGGTTTCGGCAAAGGCCGGCGCGCCGGCATCGGCCTTGGCGCCGGCCAGCATCGGGCGGGCAACACCGCGCGCCGTCACCAGCGTCGAAAGCCGGGCCATTTCGGTGCGCAGCGCGGCAATTTCAGCACCGCTATCCACGGCTGCGGTTTCAAAGACGCTTTCGATCGCGTCCGCCTTGGTTTCATAGGTCATTCAACGTCTCCTTCTGGCAAAGTCGAAAATCCGAGCACCCGTGCCAGCGGCTGCATCGGAAAGGTCACAAGCGACACTTCAAGCAGGTCGAGCCGGGCCAATTGGCGAAGGCCGCGCATCCGGTCGGGCCGGGCTTCCTTGATGCGATAGCCAAACGACAAACCGTCGATGGCCCCTGCCGCGATCAATCGGGCCGCGTGTTCGCCGCGTCCCGCACCCACAATGCGCGCCACCACGCGCAAACCGCGGCCATCCTCGCTCAACGATTCAACGAACCCTATCGGTTCTTTACTGTCGTGCTGCCACAACAGCGGCACGCCCGCTGCCGCGCCACCAAAGGCCCCCGGCAGCACGATGTCGCCGCCGCTGTCGGGCACACCAAAGACACTGGCATAGCCAGCAATACGAATATCGGTCATGGGGCCTCCCTAGCTTTTGAGACGGGCGAGCAGGTCAAGCCGATAGGCCAGCCCGATCAGCAACAGCGCGACTGCGGTGCGCACCGCCCAGGCGATTACCGCCGAAAGCGCCGATTTTTTGGCATCGCGCCAGCCCTGGATCAACTGGCGCAACTCGACGATATCCGGCCCTGCCTTGTCATCCATCAACCCCAGGGTGCGCAGGGCCCGCGCCGCGCCCACCTCACAGGCTTCCTCGACCAGCGCGCGCAGCGTCACCCGCGCCGCGCCTTCTGCCTCGGCCTGCGCCACCAACCGCTCCAGCATCACGGTCATCGGCCAGCCTCCAGCCCGAGCATCGCCCGCTTCTCCATATCGGTGAGGAAACTTGCGCCCGAAACCTGCGCCCACAGCCGCTCGCGGTCTTCCGACAGCGCCGGCACCGCATCGCGATCGACGCTCAACACCAGCCCCGGCCACCAATCCTGCAAATAGGCCGAAAGTGCCGAAAGGATGCGCCCGGTCAACGGCAGCAGCGTCAACCGCCACAGCGCGATATTGGCTTCCTTGTAATTGGCATAGGTCGCATCGCCCGGCAGGCCGAGCAGCAGCGGCGGCACCCCGAACGCCAGCGCAATCTCGCGCGCCGCGGTATCACGCGCCCGGGCAAAATCCATCTCCGCCGGCGTCAGCGACAGCGGCTGCCAGCTGAGCCCACCGTCCAGCAGCATCGGCCGCCCGGCATTGGCGGCGCCGGTGAAAGCTGCATCCATTTCGGCCTTCAACCGCTCGAACTGCTCGCCGCTCAGCGCCGATCCATCACCCGGCTGGTAAATCAGCGCCCCCGATGGCCGCGCTGCATTGTCGAGCAACGCCCGATTCCATTTTGCCGCGGCGTTATGCACCGCCACCGCCCCCGACGCCGCGTTCAGGCAACCCGCGCCATAATGATCATCGAGCGGATGAAAGCCGCGGATGTGCAAAAGCCCAGGCCGGTCGCCAATGGTATCAGCCGGATAGCGCGTCAACACATCGCCGGCACGATAGAGATAACCCGTTGGCCAGCCACGCGAATCAGCCTCCACCGTCACTCTTTCGGGGCGCAGCGCAAACAGCGCCGCCGGCAAGCCATCAGGGCCGGTCGCCGCCTCGAGATAGGCATTGCCGTGCAACAGCAATTGCGCCGCCAGGGTTTCGAGCAGCCCCGGCCCCGAAGCGCCAAAACCGGCACTCGCCAGCAACGCCAGCGCCGGATGGCCGGGCGGATTCGACACCAGTGGCGCGCCGCCGGCCCCTTCCGCAATCATGCGGATCGCCCGCGCCGCCACCGGGTTGGTGAGAAAGCTGTCGCGCACCTGTGCTTCATAACTGCGCGGCGCCTCGCCCCCGTGCCAGGGCATCGCCCAGCTTGGAACACGGGGGCTGGGCGCAGCAGATTTGGTCCGCCAAAAGGGCAGTTTCATCAACATCTCCTGCATGAATGAAAAACTCAGATTGCTCGCACACCCGGCTTGGCCGGCTTGTCACCCAACATCAGCGCGGTCAGCGCCCAAACCAGCGCATCGGCGCGATCGGGCGATGATCCGGGGCCGGCATAAATGCCACTCGCCAAAAAACCGCAAAGCTGATCTTCCAACTCGGGAAACGCACAGATATGGCACACCCGGCCTTCCCCATAAAGGCCCGCGACCGGCTCGGCCCGCGCGACTTTGCCGCGCGCCGCGCGTACTTCCTGAACCGGCAGATTGATATCGATGGCCTTCAACACCGATGTCACCATGTCGCCGCCATTATTGACTTCGGCGATAACCCGCTCGGCTGCCCATTTCTCGGCCGCGGCCACCACGGCACGTGCCCAGGCTTCGGGCCGCGCCCGCGCCACACTGGCATCGGCGAGGACATGGCCGCGCCCATCAGCGCCCAACCCGACCGCAACAATGCCGCACACGCCATTGGCACCGCCGGCCGGCGGATCGACGCCAATGATCACCCGCACCAGGTTCGGCAGTTGCGTGCGGCGCTGGCGTTCGATCAACGCCCGCGTCCACAGCGCATCGTGCAGATCATCGATAATCTCGCCGCCCAGTTCCTGTCGGCCGGTCGCGGTGCCGCCATAGCGACGTTGCAGATCGGCGATGAAACTGGCGGGCAGGTTATCGCTATTGTCGTGCATCGCACCGCGCGTCACCACCACACCGGGTTCCATCAGCAGCGCCTTCAACCAGGCCCGCGGCAATGGTGTGGTCGTCAGCAACAGTTGCGGATGCACCCCAAGCCGCGTCGCCAGCCGCAAATTGGTCAGCGTCGCTTCGGCGCGCGGCCAGTGCGCAAATTCATCGCCCCAGGCATAATCGAACTGGCCACCGCGCAGCGCATCGGGTTCACCCCCCGAAAACAGCCGCGCCTGCGAACCATTGGGCCAGGTCAGCAATTTCAGGCTTGGCACAAAGGTCACATCACCGCCCGGCGGCATCCGCGCCAACAGGCCCGATTCGCCTTCAACCATCACCGCCCGCGCCGCATCAAGGCTGGCACCGACCAGCGCAAAACGCCGCCCCGGCTGCGCCGCCAGGGCGTGCACCCATTCGGCGCCAGCGCGGGTCTTGCCGAAACCGCGCCCCGCCAAAATCGCCCAGATCGTCCAGTCTCCCGGCGGCGGCTGCTGCGCATGGCGCAGGCTGCCGCCCCATTTCAGCGTGGTATCAACCGCAATGGCGCTGTGTTTCCTGATGATATCGGCACGAGCCGCCGCCGGCGCTGCGTCCCAGGTTTCGGCGATGGTTGCCGGGCGCGCATCGTTCTTCTGGCGGTCTGCCATAAATTTGCGCCTCCGTGATGATGGTGTTGCCGGTTAAAAAGCGCCGCCAGCGGCGCTGCCTTTCACGCGCCCGGCGATGCCAGCGCCCTGATATCATTTCGCACTTCGGCCATTTTGGCGGCATTGATGGTGACCAGCGGCCGCGACGACGCCGCCGGTCGCCGCTTGAGCATTTCCAACGCCACCTTGGGGTCGACATCGCCGGCATCGCCATCAAGCAGAGTGGCCAGCAACCGCATTTCAACCTGTTCCCAGGCGATGCCAAGCGCGCGGCGCCATTCATTGGCCAAGGTTGGCGACCGATCGCGCATCGCATAAACCGCCGCCAGGCTCTTCCCGATGGCAGCGGCGGCGGTCGCCGGACTGCCGGTTTCGGTCAGGATGGTGATGAACCGGTGCCGGTCGGTCACCTTCCACTGCCGGGTGCTATACTGCATGGCGTCCTCCGTTCGGCGGGCCAAAGCAAAAGGCGCCCCGGGGGTCCGGAGCGCCTCTTGTTTTCGGCGGATTTCTGAAGCGTGGACTTTCTCTATCCAAAAGCGTTGCGCTTGTCAATAGAAAAGTTCCAGATAGGTGATATTCCCCTCCCCTCCCGCTTTCGGGAGGGGCCGGGGGTGGGAAAAACCGCGCCCCCGAAACCAACCGCTGAAACAGAAAGAACCCACCCCCAACCGCTCCCGCAAGCGGGAGGGGAGACGAATTCAGTAATATCTTTCCTCCTCCCACCATGGGAAAAAGTCTGGCATGTCGCTGCTGACCTTGTCCGGATACGCCGGCGCGCGCTTCTCAAGAAACGACACAACCCCCTCCTTGGCGTCCCCGGCCCGGCCGCGCGCGTAAATCGCCCGCGAATCGAGCCGATGCGCGTCCCAGGGGCTCGCCGCCCCCGCCATCCGCCACAGCATCTGCCGGGTCAGCGCCACCGATACCGGCGCGGTATTTTCGGCAATCTCCAGCGCCAGCGCTCGCGCCGCCGGCAGCAGATCATCGGGTGCATGTACCGATCGCACCAGCCCACCGGCCAGCGCCTCATCGGCGCCAAACACCCTCCCGGTCATGCACCATTCCAGCGCCTTGGGCAGACCGACGAGTTTCGACAGGAACCAGCTCGATCCGGCCTCGGGCACAATACCCCGCCGGGCAAAGACAAAGCCAAACCGCGCCTTGTCCGACGCCATGCGCACGTCCATCGCCAGCTGCATCGTCACACCGATCCCCACCGCCGGGCCATTGACCGCGGCAATCACCGGCTTCAACGATTTGAAGATCCGCATCGTCACCCGGCCGCCGCCATCGCGCACATCGTCATGGCCATAATCGATGCTGCCATCGGCCTGCACCGGCCCGGCGCGCTTGCCATCGCGCAGCGTTTCATAATCGCCCAGCTTTTCATAATCGAATGTCGCAGCGCCCGCCGACAGATCGGCACCCGCGCAAAACGCCCGGCCGCGCCCGGTGACAATCACGGCGCGCACCGCATCATCGGCGTCGGTAACGTCGAACGCCGCGATCAATTCGTGCATCATCCGCGCGGTAAAGGCGTTCAGCTTGGCTTCGCGGTCGAGCGTGATCGTCGCAACGCCGCCGTCGATGACCAGCGCAATTTCCTGAAAATCCATGGTCAAAGCGCCTCGATAATCGTCACATTGGCAAGCCCGCCACCTTCGCACATCGTCTGCAACCCCCACCGCTTGCCGCGCGCCTGCAGCGCATGCACCAGCGTCGTCATCAGCTTGGTTCCCGAAGCGCCGAGCGGATGGCCCAGCGCAATCGCGCCGCCGTTGACGTTGAGTTTTGCCGGGTCCGCCCCCAGCACTTTCAACCAGGCACCCGGCACCGAGGCAAAGGCTTCGTTGACTTCATAAAGGTCGATATCATCAAGCTTCATCCCCGACCGCTCGAGCGCGCGCCGGGTGGCACCAATCGGCGCTTCGAGCATGATCACCGGGTCTTCGCCAACAACCGTCATGTGATGGATACGCGCCAGCGGTTTCACCCCCAGCGCCTTCAGCCCGCGTTCGTTGACGATCATCACCCCCGATGCGCCATCGCAAATTTGCGACGATGTTGCCGCTGTCAGCCGCCCGCCTTCCTGGATCAGTTTGACGCCGCGAATCCCCTCGAGGCTGGCATCGAAACGAATGCCTTCATCTACGGTGTGCAGCCGCGTTTCGCCTTCGTGGGTCGTCACGCTTACGGCCACGATCTCGCGATCGAAGGCACCGGCGCGGCTGGCGGCAGCGCCGCGCTGCTGGCTTTCAAAACCGAACGCATCGAGCATGTCCTTGGTCAGATCATATTTCTTCGCAATCATTTCGGCGCCGGTAAACTGGCTGAACTGGATACCCGGGTAGCGCGCCTTGATACCCGGACCGCCAAAGGGTGACCCCATGCCGTTTTCGTGGGACAGCTTGGCCGCGGCCCCCATCGGCACCCGCGTCATCGATTCGACGCCGGCGGCAATAACGATATCCATCTGCCCGCTCATTACCGTAGCGGCGGCAAAATGCAGCGCCTGTTGTGACGACCCGCACTGGCGGTCGACGCTGGTGCCTGGCACCGATTCGGGCAGTTTTGACGACATCACGGCGTTGCGCGCCACATTGCCCGATTGCTGGCCGAACTGCGAAACACAGCCCATGATGACATCTTCGATCAGCGCCGGATCGGCCCCGGTGCGATCAACCAGGGCATCGAGCACCTGGGCAGCGAGATCGGCGGGATGCCAATCCCTGAGCATGCCGCCGCGGCGACCCCCGGCGGTGCGGGCGGCGGCAACGATATACGCTTCATGCATGGTCAATCTCCCCAATGTCATCTTGTGTCAGCCCGGCACTTTACGACAAACCCGCGCCCGGGCAATGACAGCGGAAATGAGAGGGGCTAGATAGCCTCGCAGAATTACCCTTGGGAAATAACAATGCGCAAATTCACAGCTATGCTGGCAACGCTGCTGCTCACCACAACCAGCCTTGCCCAAGCCGCGCCAAGGCCGGTGGGCAAACCCGCCGCCAGAACTGTCGCCAAACCGGCAGCAAAACCCGCGGCAAATCCGGTCACCGCTGCGCCGAAAATCACGCCCCTGCCCGACACCGAGGAAGCCGCGCAATTGCGCAGCGCTTTCAATTTTGCCTTTCCCATTTATGAGATGATGCGGACTCGCAGCGTCCAACTCGGCCGGGCACGCGCTCTTGGCCTGCCCAATGCGGTAAATTTCCTGCTGCCCAAACTGACCCTCGCCAGCGCTGCCGACCGCGATGTGACAACCCCCAACAATGACACACTCTATGGCAGCGTCTGGCTCGATCTGTCGGCGGGGCCGGTAATTGTCGAAATGCCGGCGCTGCCCGGCCGCTATAATTCGGCAGCGCTGATGTCGCTGACCACCGACAATGTCAGCATCGTCGGCACCCGCACCGGCAGCCTTGGCGGCCGCTATGCCTATGTGCCACCGGGCTATACCGGCATTGTGCCGGCGGGCGCCGAAGTGGTGCGCAGCCCGACGACCGATGCCTGGTTGCTGATCCGCGTCCTCGTCAACGGGCCCGAGGACATCGAAGCGGCCAGCAAGGCCATCGGCGACTATAAACTGACCGTGCCCGAAGGCGAACGTGCGCCATTGGCAGACGCGCCGCCGCGCCCCGATGCCAAGACCTTTCTTGCCATCGTCAACGAAGTGCTGACGCGGTCGGCGGCAAATACCGAAATCACCGACAAGGCGGCGGGTTTTGCCGGCTTGGGTATCGGCGCGCCGCCGAGTGACGAAGCACTGGCGTTATGGGCGCAATATCTGCCGGCGCTGAATGGTGAATTAAAGGGGGGACTGGCCGCAGCAGGCGAAATTGTCGAGGGCTGGTCATACCCCGGCATCGGCATCGGTGATTATGGCGATGATGACCTGCTGCGCGCCCGCGTCGCGCTGGGTGGGCTCGCCGCGCTGCCGCGTATCGAAGCCATGTATCTGACGGCGCGGTCCGACAAGGATGACGCGGCGCTCGATGGCAGCAAGGCCTATACCGTCAACCTGCCGGCGCGAATGCCGATCGGCGCCTTCTGGTCGCTGACCATGTACCAGCAGGAAGCCGATGGCCGGCTGTTTTTCGTGCCCAACGAACTCGATCGTTATGCCGTCGGCGACCGGTCACCGCAATTGCGCTCGAACCGCGACGGCAGTTATGAAATTTTTGTCCAGGCCGAAAAACCGACCGGTGAACGCGCCGTAAACTGGCTTCCGGCCCCCAAAGGCAAGTTTGTGCTGGTTTTCCGTGGCTACCTGCCCCGCGCCGCCTTCCTCGATGGCAGCTTCCGCCTGCCACCGGTGGTGGTAAGCGAAGTCATTCCCTGACCGTTTGAGACCCGATAAAGGAGGCTTGGCCAGTGATCCGGACGCGGATTGCGGGAAAGAACCCGATGGCCCTGTCGTTGATCAGACGCGCTTTCGTTAACCGCTTGGCGTGCCTTATCGCGGCAATGCCTTGCGCAAATTTTTCCCGCTCAACCAGGGCGGCGTTGTGCTAAGCCTCGCGCACGTCGCACGCAAATTTGATGAACTGTCCACAAACGAGGTTTCGAGTTTCGATGTCTCAGCAAGAATTGAATAAATGGGATGAAGCGCATCTCCGTCAAGCCGTGCTGGCGGCGGGGGTCGCTCTATGGTCGTGGAATGTCGATACTGACTATCTGACAATGGACGAGCAAGGCTATCAGCTGTGGGGCATCGAGCCAGAAGGCGACTTGCGATTCGAAGCCCTCTCGGAGCGTATCCATCCCGCCGATCGTGACCGGGTACGCGAGGCTTTCAACGCGACGCGAGCGATCGTGGGACCCTATGAAACCGACTTTCGCATACTTGTGGATTCCGATGTTCGCTGGGTGTCGTCACGGGGACAGGGCAGCGACGCTGATATCTCCAAGCGGACAATGTATGGCGTTTTCCTCAACGTCACGGTGCGCAAACAAGCAGAGGAAGGGAACGAACTTCTCGCCGGTGAGATGAGTCACCGCGTCAAGAATTTGCTCGCCGTTGCGTCGGCGCTCGCCTCCATCACGTCGCGGTCGACCGCGAATGTCGAAGACATGTCGCGAGAACTGACACAAAGGCTTCGAGCGCTGGGGCGGGCACATGATCTCGTTCGGCCGCTGCCAGGTTCTGAAGGTAAAGCCGCACTTCTTGGCGACCTCCTCACTGTCCTGCTCGCGCCATATGATGATCTGGGCGCCTTTACCGGACGTATTCGCGTATCGGTGCCCCGCATGGGCGTCGGCGAGGCGGCGGCGACCACACTATCCCTCATTATTCACGAATTGGCCACCAATTCATTGAAATATGGCGCGCTTTCGGTTGATACTGGCACCCTTGATGTCTCGTGCACGTCCGATGATGACCTGATTGTCATTGTCTGGACCGAGCGTGGGGGCCCGCCGGTCGTGGAACCCAAAGCGGCGCCCGGATATGGCACGCAACTCGTGAAACGGACAATGCAGCGCCAGTTCGGCGGTTCGATAGAATATGCGTGGACACCCCTGGGCTTGATCGCCTCACTGACCATCAACGCCAGACATTTGATCGTCTGAAGCCAAAGCCTGCCGCAGTTGCAAGTCGCGGTAGAGCTGGCAAAACCTTCCATCGGTTGTTTCGGATTGCGCCGCCACACCTGCTCATCTGGCGGCGCTTGTGTCGGTGATATTGGTCTTTTTATCCGATCCGGGCTAACCAGCGGGCATGGAACGCGCCGGCAAACATATTCTCCTCGATCTTCTGCATTCGGAAGGGGTGAAGTTTGTTTTCGGCAATCCCGGCACCACCGAATTGCCGCTGCTCGATGCGTTCGTGGTCGAAGACCGTATCCGCTACGTCCTCGGGCTGAATGAAGTCGTGGTGATGGGCATGGCCGATGGCTATGCGCAGGCCACCGGGCGTCTGGCGGTATGCAACCTGCACGCGGCGCCCGGTCTTGGTAACGCCATGGGAATGCTGTATAATGCGGCAAAGGCCGGCGCGCCGATACTGGTCACCGCCGGGCAGCAGGACATGAGCATCAGGCTGACCGAGCCCTTGCTTTGGGATGATCTGGCGACGCTGGCGCGGCCGTTGTGCAAATGGTCGTTCGAAGTCGCATCCCTGGCCGAATTGCCGCGCGCCATCCGCCGCGCCGCCAAGGTCGCGCTCACCGCCCCCACCGGCCCGGTGTTTCTGTCGATCCCCGGCGACATATTGGCCGCGATGGCGGGCGATGAACTCGATCTGCTGGCGCCCACGCGGATCGGCGCACGGCTGCGCGGCGATGCCGAGGCGATTGCGACAGCCGCTGCCTTGATTCGCGCCGCACACAACCCGGTGATCTTTGCCGGTGACCATGTCGCGCGCTCGGGCGCCCATGCCGAACTCGCAGCGCTGGCCGAAGCGATTGGCGCGCCGGTCTATCTGGAGGGCATGGCCAACACCGCCGCCTTCCCCTCCAACCACCGCCTCTATGCCGGCACCGTGGCGCGGATGACCCCGGCACTGCGCGCCGTCATGGCGCATCACGACCTGCTGATTTCGATCGGCGCCGACCTGTTGACGCAAAGCCAGGCGACCGGCGTCGAAGCACTGGCGCCCGGAACCAAGGTCGTCCATCTCGATGATGAACCCTGGCAGATCGGCAAGAATTTTGCCGCCACTGCCGCCATCCAGGGCGATGCGCGCGCCACCCTGCCCGAACTGATTGCGCTGGTTGAAAATTGCGGTGTGCAGCGCAGCGACACTATCGCCGCCGATCTCGCCACCAAAAAAGCCGCGTTGCTGGCGCGCGCCGATGCGATGGCCGGCGACCTGCCGCTGCAACCCATGCCGGTGCTCAAGCTGATCGGCGAGATGCTGCCCGACGATGCCATCGTCATCGAAGAACTCTTGTCGAGCGGCATGAACACCGTCCGCCACCTCGTTCCCGCCGTCCGCCCCGATAGCTGGTTCGGCATGCGCGGCGGCGGTATCGGCGTCGCTATCCCGCAGGCCGCCGGCATCCAGCTTGCCCACCCCGACCGGCCGGTTGTCATACTGTCGGGCGACGGCAGCGCGCTCTACAGCATCGCCGCGCTGTGGACGCTGGCGCATTACAAGCTGCCGGTGGTAACGATCATCTTCAACAACCAGAGCTATCGCATTTTGAAGCAGCGCACCCGCGCCATCGGCGGCCATAGCGCGCAAACCGACAGCTTTGTCGCGATGGACCTGCAGAATCCGGCCATCGATTTCATGGCGATGGCCAAGGCGCATGGCGTGGCCGGCGTGCGCGCCGAAACGCTCGACGAGGTGCGGTTGGCGTTCGCCGCCGCACTGGCGGCAGACACGCCGACGCTGATCGAGATCATGGTAGCGCGCGAGGTTTGAGCGTCAGCGTTTGATCGCAAACCAGATCATGTGACGCGGCCCCTTGCCGTTGGCGCGGGCGTGGACAACAACTTCCTCGACATCGAAACGCGCGCGTTTCAACCGATTGGTAAAGGCCGCATCGGGCGCTGCCGACCAGATCGCCAGCACCCCGCCAGGGCGCAGCGCGACTCGGGCTTCGGCAAGCCCGGTTTTGGAATAGATGCGGTTATTGGCATCGCGCACCAGCCCGTCGGGGCCGTTATCGACATCGAGCAGAATGGCATCATAGCGGTTCTGCACCCCGGTAATCAGATCGCCGACATCGCCTGGAAACAGCCGCACCCGATCATCATCGAGGCAATTGTTGGTCAACGCAGACATCGGCCCCCGCGCCCAGTCGATAATCTCGGGCACGAGTTCGGCCAGTGTCACGATCGCATCAGGCCCCACCAGCGCCAGCGCCTTGCGCAACGTGAAGCCCATGCCGTAGCCGCCGATCAAAAGATGCGCCGTGCTGGCATCACCCAGCCGCGCGCAGGTCATTTCGGCCAGCGCCTCTTCCGAGCCGCTCATCCGGCTGTTCATCAATTCGTTGCGATCGAGCACGATCATGAAATCATCGCCGTGCTGGAACAGCCGCAAATCGGTGCCACCGGGAATCGGCGCGGTGGCGAGGTGAACCCGCGGTTTCACAAATACCTGCCCTCTCCCGCCTGCGGGAGAGGCGAGAGACGCGGCGTCGCGAAGGCGACATTCGTCGCTGGCGTCCCGGATGAGGGTGTACCCTCGTTCCGCCACGAAAAAACACCCTCACCCGCTCGGCGAAGACGCCGAGTCGCCTCTCCCGCAGGCGGGAGCGGAAGGTCGATGACGTTATTCACCAAAAAACGCCCCCGCCGGCCCGGGATAGACAACCGGACTTGCCGACCCATCCGCACCCACAGCCGACACCCCAAAAAACCAGCTGTCGATATCGATGCCCGTCAGCGTCAGGCTGGTCTGCCCCGCCGGAACCGCCCGGCTGTTGGTCCACGCCACCGCCGTCGTCGGCCGCCACCAGACCTTGTAGCCCGCAGCGCCCGCCACCGGCTTCCACGCCAGCCTGGTATCGGGTGAAACCTGCCCGGCAATCGTCACCTCCGTCGGCACGCCGGGCGCGCTCGCCAGCGCGGCCAGCGCCGCAACATTCAGCCGGGTCACCCGGGCGAGATAGGGGAAATCCACGCCATCGATGGTGTCGCCATAGGGCCGGCCATTTTCAATCCGGATATTCTGGTGCTGGCGGTCATAATGTTCCTGCCGCTCGGTAATGCGCACGGCGGCATAGCCGGCGGCAAGCATCGGCACCTGGTCTCCGCCGCGGCCAAAGCGATCGGTGCGCCAGACCTGTTCGACGCGCAGATCCCTGGCCGCCAGCCCGGCGATGAAGCGCGACAGGTTGCGCGCCGGGCTATCGACCTCGCCGCCATTGTAGCGGCGGCGGCTGGCCTCTTCCGGGGTTTCGGTGGCCTTGGTGCCTTCGGAAAACACCCGCACCGTCTTGTCATCGCGCGCCCCGCCCGAACCGCGGCTGTTGCCGATAATGTCGTTGTTGAGCACCGCTTCGACCCGCCAGCCCTTGGCCTTGGCGGTTTCGGCGAGCAACGTGCCGCCGAGCAGGCCCTGTTCCTCGCCCGACAGCACGGCAAAAACGATGGTCGCGGGGAAACGCTGTTTCGACAGCACGCGCGCTGCCTCGATCACCGCAGCCGTGCCCGACCCATCATCATTGGCGCCCGGCGCATCGCCCCTGGCATCGAGCGGATCGGAATTGCGGCTATCGATATGCGCCGACATGATGATCACCCGGCCCGGATCGCTGGTGCCTGGCAGGATCGCCATGACGTTGATGATTTCGGCCGGCACCGGCACCCGCGCGCTCGTGGCCATTTTGGACGGCGTTTCGATAATCAAGCAGCCGCCGCAATCCTTTGAGAACGAAGCGAAACGCCCCGCCGCATAGCGCCGGGCAGCGCCGATGCCGCGCGTTTCGGATTGCGTGTCAGAAAGCGTGTGGCGCGTGCCGAACCCGACCAGTTTTTCAATAGTGGTCCGCAATTCGACGGGCGACACCGCGACGGGTGCTGCGTTGGCCGTGGTCGCGAGCAGCACGAGCGAAAAGGGAAAAAGACGGCGCATGAGGATAAAACCCGATTTTTGAAATGATGTTTCAACCTAGCATGACAGTGCGCGAAGCCAAGCTTAGCGCACGAACAGCCCGCGCACATTCACCGGATGGCAGCGCAAATATTGCTTGGGTGCCTCGACCTTGGCCCCCAGATGCACCGCCGCCGCCCAGGGCCAGTGCGGTTCATAGATGATTGTGCGCGCCAGGGCGACCATATCGGCATCGCCGGTCGCCACAATCGCTTCGGCCTGATCATAGCCGGTAATCAACCCGACAGCGATGACCGGAATATCGACCGCAGCCTTGACCGCTCGCGCCAGTGGCACCTGAAAACCGGGGCCAACCGGGATCTGCTGCAAGGGCGAATTACCGCCGCTTGACACATGGATGGCAGCACAGCAGCGCGCCGCGAGGCTTTGCGAAAACGCGATCGTCTGGTCGATATCCCAGCCGCCGGCCACCCAATCCGTCCCCGACAGGCGCACGAGCACCGGTTTTTCGGCGGGAAACGCCGCGCGCACCGCATCGAAGATTTCGAGCGGGAACCGCATCCGGTTTTCAAGGCTCCCGCCATATTCATCACTGCGCCGGTTGGTCAGCGGCGACAGGAATTGATGCAGCAGATAACCATGCGCCGCGTGAATCTCGATCGCATCGATCCCCAGCCGCGCCGCCCGCTTGGCCGCCGCGGCAAAACCATCGCGCACCCGCGCCATGCCGGCAGCATCGAGCGCGACCGGCGGCACTTCACCTTCCCCCCAAGTCAGCGCCGACGCCGAAACCGTTTCCCAGCCATTCGCATCGCCGGGAGCAATTTGCTTGCCGCCGACCCAGGGCAAATCGGTCGACGCCTTGCGCCCGGCATGGGCAAGCTGAATGGCGATCGGGATGGCGCTGTGGCGGCGAACCGTCGCCAGCACTGTCGCCATGGCGGCTTCGTTCGCCGCATCCCAAAGCCCGGCATCGGCATAGCTGATCCGCCCTTCGGGAAGCACGGCAGTTGCCTCGATGGTCAGCATCCCGGCCCCTGAAAGCGCCAGATTGCCAAGATGGATGCTGTGCCAATCGGTCAAACAGCCATCGACCGCCGAATATTGGCACATCGGCGCCACGACGATCCGATTGGGCAGGGTCATGTCGCCCAGCGTGATGGGGGCGAACAGGCGGGTAGGCAGCATCGGCAAAATTCCCCAAGGACAATCACCGCCCTGCTAGGGGCTCACACGCCGCTTGGCCAGTCCGACCCCTCGAAACTGTGCGCTGGACAGCGGTGCCACAGCCCGCATTATGCTGCCAGGATCCAAAGGGGAAATGGCGCCATGTCCGAGACATTCAACGATAGCGCGGCGCACATCATCGCGCACATGGCCGACGCCAATATCCCGGCGCTGCTGGCAACCCTCGTCCATTTCACCGGTACGGCCGATCATCTTGACGATTTTCCCGTCCCGGTGACCGATGTCAGCACCTGGGGGGATGAAAATGGCGGCATCCCGGCGGAAAAACAGGCCGAGGCGCGCACCCTTGCTGCCCGCCATCTCACCGCGTGGCGCGATGCCGGCTGCCCGCCGCTGCCGCGCCCATCACCCGCCGCGGTCGATCGCGCCATGCACTTCGTTGCCGGCAATCAGGTGCCGCCCGAATATGCCGATCTGCTGGCGAGCGAACTCCATCTTGATGGCACACCCGGCGCGACCGGGGTTCGTATCGACGCCCCCGATGCTGCCAAGGCGGCATTTCCGGTGGTCATCATCGGCGCCGGCATGTCGGGGTTGCTCGCCGCCATCGCGCTGCAGGAAGCCGGCGTGCCGTTCACCATCATCGACGCGCAGGATCGGGTCGGCGGCACCTGGGCGGCCAACCGCTACCCGGGCGTGCGAGTCGACACGCCCAACCACCTCTACAGCTATTCGTTCGAGCCGGCGCATGAATGGCCGTACCGCTATTCAACGGGCGATGTGCTGCAGGACTATTTCGAGCGCATCGCCGCCAAGCACGGCCTGCATCAGCACATCCGCTTCAACACCAAAGTCAGCGCCGCCCATTGGGATGGCCAGCGCTGGCAGGTAAAACTCGGCGACGGAACAACCCTTGCCGCTCGCGCCGTGATCAGCGCCATCGGCCAGCTCAACACGCCCAAGCTTCCCGACATCCCCGGCGTTGGCAGCTTTGCCGGCCCGGCCTTTCATTCGGCCCAATGGCCCGACGGAATCGATCTCGCCGGCAAGCGCGTCGCGGTCATCGGCACCGGCGCCAGCGCCTTTCAGATCGTGCCTGAAATCGCCGGGGATGTCGCATCGCTCGCGGTTTTCCAGCGCACCCCGCCCTGGCTGCTGCCCAGCGCAATTTACCACGAAGCCGTTCCCGAAGGCGTGCGCTGGCTGCTCCGCCACATGCCGTTTTACGCCAATTGGAACCGCTTCGGGCTGTTCTGGACGCTCACCGAATTCCTGCGCCCCGCCGTCGCGATGACGCCAGGCTGGAACCAGCCCGGCTCGCTGTCGGAAATGAACGCTGGCCTTCGCCAATTGCTCGAAGCCTCGATCAGCGCCCAACTCGCCAACCGGCCCGACCTGCTCGCCAAATGCATCCCGGCCTATGCGCCGGGCGGCAAGCGCATGCTTGTCGATAACGGCGTCTGGGCGGCAGCGCTGCAGCGCGACAATGTCGAATTGATCGATGATCCGATCAGCGCCATCACCACCAGCGGCGTACAACTCGCCTCGGGCCGCCACGTCGACGTCGATGTCATCATCTATGCCACCGGCTTTCACGCCTCGGATTTTCTGGCATCGATGCAAATCACCGGCGAAAACGGCCGCGATCTGCATCAACAATGGGATGGCGATGCCCGCGCCTATCTCGGCATGACGGTGCCGGGTTTCCCCAATTTCTTCATGATCTATGGCCCCAACACCAATATCGTCGTCAACGGCTCGATCATCTTTTTTTCGGAATGTTCGGTGCGCTACATCACCGGCTGCCTCAAGTTGTTGATCGAAACCGGGCAGACCGCACTGATGCCGCGCCCCGCCGTCACCGACGCCTATAACGCCCGCGTCGATGCCGAAAATGCCCGCATGGCCTGGGCCGCGCCCGATGTGAACAGCTGGTACAAGAACAGCAAGGGCCGGGTAGCGCAGAACTGGCCGTTTGCGCTGGTCGATTACTGGAATGCCACTCGCACCCCCGATACGGCCGATTTCGAGGTGACAGCTTGATCTTGCCACCACCCCGGGCGCTGGCCTTTGACGTCTTTGGCACGGTCGTTGATTGGCGCTCATCGGTGGCGCGCGCCGCCGCTGCGGTTTTGGCAGCAGACGTCGATGCCTTGGCGTTCACCGATGCCTGGCGCCGCCGCTATTTCACCGGCATGCGCGACCATGCCAAAAGCGGGCGGGGCTTTGTCAAACTCGACATTTTGCACCGCGAAATGCTCGATGATCTGCTCGCCGAAACCGGGATCGCGCTTGATGATGCTGGGCGCGCCGCGCTGGTGCTGGCCTGGCACCGCCTCGACCCCTGGCCCGACAGCGTTGCCGGCCTGACCCGGTTGAAAAGCCGTTTTCCGATCGTGACCTGCTCAAACGGCCATATCGCGCTGCTCGTCGCCATGGCGCGCCACGCCGCCCTGCCCTGGGATGCGATTTTGGGCGCTGAATTCGCCGGCGCCTATAAACCCGCCAAGACCGCCTATCTCGCGACCGCGGCGGCGCTTGATATCGCCCCGGCTGAACTTTGCATGGTCGCAGCGCACCACGGCGATCTGGTCGCAGCGCGCGCGGCGGGCTTGCAAACCGCCTTTATCCACCGCCCGCTCGAATATGGCGGCGCCCCGGCACCCGATCTCGCCTACGCAGCGGACTGGGATTACCACGCCACCAGCCTGACCGATCTTGCCGGCATCATGGACTGCTGAAACAAAAAACAGGGCGCAAGGGTTGCCCCCCACGCCCTGTTTTCAAACACGCTTGGTCATCACGACCGCTGGCGTTACCGCCGGAAGAATCGCCGCTGGTTCATCGGCATGGGCGCGGTCTTCTCACGGAAGACGATGCGTCCCTTGTCGAGGTCATAAGGCGTCATTTCGACATGAACCCGATCCCCCACGATCGAGCGGATGCGGTTTTTGCGCATCTTGCCCGCCGTGTAGGCGATGATTTCATGTTCGTTTTCCAGCCGCACACGAAAACGGCCATCGGGCAGGATCTCGGAGATCACGCCTTCGATCTTGATGACTTCTTCTTTTGGCATAAGCCCGTCTTATGCCATCGAAAGATTGACAGCCGAGGCGCGACCCTGGCGATCATTTTCCAGGTCGAAAACAACCTTGGCGCCTTCGGCGAGGTCCGAAAGACCAGCGCGTTCAACGGCCGAAATATGGACGAAAACGTCCTTGGAAGCGCCATCGGGGGCAATGAAGCCATAACCCTTGGTGGCGTTGAAAAATTTGACTGTGCCAGTGGCCATGTCAGTTCCTTACGATATCATCTGATTTTCCGACGGAAACGCTCCGACGAATGCTGTCAGGACCGTTCATCGAGAGAGGAGCCAAAGCACCAGTATCGTTATCAGGCACCTTCGCGCCAGCGGGCAATGCGCGCGTTTGGCGCAAAAAGCAAGCTTGGCAGACAATCGGCAAGGTCTTAGGGCCAAGCTGCTTGCCAAAGGACCGC
>JBBQMB010000041.1:0-19351 GCA_038328515.1 Sphingomonadales bacterium | reverse complement strand
TCGCGCGGCATTTTCGTCGGTGACCAGCGCGACGCGAAAAAATTCACCAAGCCGATCGCCTTCAACGTCATCCCGCACATCGACAGCTTTGTCGGGCCGGAAACGGGCTACGACGGCTATACCAAGGAAGAGCTGAAAATGGCGCAGGAGACCAACAAGATCCTGTCCCCTGACATCATGGTCACCGCGACCTGCGTGCGGGTGCCGGTGTTTGTCGGCCATTCCGAAGCGATCAATATCGAATTCGAACGGCCGATCTCGGTAAAGGAAGCCCAGGCGATTTTGCGCGAAGCCCCCGGCATCATGCTTTTTGATAAACGCGAGGACGGCGGCTACATCACGCCGCTCGAATGCGTTGGTGAATATGCCACCTATGTCAGCCGCGTTCGCAAGGACCCCACTGTCGATAACGGCCTGGTGCTGTGGTGCGTTTCGGACAATCTGCGCAAAGGCGCCGCGCTCAACGCCGTACAGATCGCTGAACTGCTGGGGCGGCGGCATCTGAAAAAGGCATGAGCCTCGAGCTGCGCTTCCTGCCGCACGATCGGGCGATTGCCGATGTGCTGGCGGATATCGTCCCGCCGCTCGATGACGCGTCGGTGGCGATGCTTGCCGATGGGCTCGAACAGATGCGCGCCGAGATACGGCCGTGGCCCTGGGGCAATTTTTTGGCGTGGCGTGATGGCGTCGCGGTGGGTTGCTGCGGGTTCAAGAACATCCCCAGCGCCGATGCACCGCCGGAAATCGGCTACATGACCTTTTCACGTGCAGAAGCGACCGGCGTCGCCACGGAGATGGCTGGCGCCTTGGTGGCAATGGCAGCGGCGGCGGGGCAGCCGGCGGTGGTGGCGCACACGCTGCCGGTGCTCAATGCGTCCGGCCGCGCCCTGTTGCGCAATGGTTTTGTACGCGCCGGCGAAGCGATAGACCCTGATGAAGGCCCGGTGTGGCGCTGGGAATGGCGGGCATCTGCGGCGGCATGACGCGCCAGATCTGGCGATTTTTATTACGCGTTCAGATTATATTCAAAAACATCAAGCCTGATTTTATAGTAATAACTGGTAATTTCACCCAGTGATACGGCACATACCTTTTTGAGAATAAAAATTTGCCATAAAATTTTTAAAACTCATCACCAACTATTGTAATCGTAAATTCCAACCTCTAACTCCTGCCTCTCTGGTTGCCAGGCAACCGTGTAGTTAGTGGAGTATTTTTTATGTATAAATTTGTTTTTGCCAGCGCTCTTGCCCTTGCCGCCATGCCAGCCCTTGCCGCCGATGAAGCCAATGCTTTCAATGGCCCCTATGTCGGCATCCAGGGCGGTTGGCAGCAGGACCGCCAGACGCTGCGGGTTGCCAACGGCGGCACCACGTCACAGACCAGCAACAAGGACGATGGCGTCGCCTACGGTGGCCAGGTCGGCTATGATTTCCGCCTGTCGCCCAGCACCGTGTTCGGTGTCGAAGTCGCGCTGACCGGTCGTACCGGCACCGGGCGGTTCAACAATGGCGCGGGGGTCGCCGACCTTTCGCAGGGCCGCACTGTTTCAGCGACAGGGCGTCTGGGCTATCTCGTCGATCCGTCGGGTCTGCTGTACGTTCGCGGTGGTTATGCCAATGGCCAGTACAAGCTCGATAATGGCGTGACCCGTGTTTCCGAAGACCGCGACGGCTATACCGTCGGCGCCGGTTACGAACGCATGCTGGCGCAAAATGTGTCGGCACGCGTCGAATATAATTATTCGGATTTCGGCAAGGATGATCTGCCGGTCGTTGCCACCGCATTGGCAGCCACCAGTGCCGATCTGAAATATCGCCGTCATGCCGTGACGGCGGGCCTGAACTTCCGCTTCTGAAACCTTCGGGTGGGGCCAAAACCCCGCCCGTTCAGGCTGTTATGACGATCGTTTCGCCTTGGATGAATTTGTCCAGCCAGCGCGCCAGCACGGCACGGTCTATTGCGACACACCCCTCGGTCGGCCGCCGGTCGGGCTGGATGCAGTGCCAGAAAATCGCGCTGCCCAGCGGTGCCAGCGGCTGGCTGTCGTTGTGGCCGAGCACGATGATGACATCATAGGCATGGTCGTCGCGCCACAATGCTTCGGCGCCGAACGGGTGCGGCCGTTGCACCGGGCGATTATAGGCCGGATCAGCAACGTCATCCGACCAGCCATCGGTGGGCCGCAACCAGCGCCATGGCAGCCGTGTCACCGGCGCCGCCATGCGATCGGGCCGCAATAGCGCGGCGCGGATCGGCCAGACGCCCAGCGGAGTCGCGCCATCGCCTTCACATTTGACAGCCGCTGCAATCGCGCCGCCCTTGCCAAAGCTGGCGGTTACGGTTTCGCCGAATGCCGTCACGGTGCCAGCCGCGACCGACGCGGTGATCACAGCAGATGGCCTTGCCGATCGCGCTTGGTATCGAGATAGGCGTGGTTGTGCGGATTGGGCGCCATGCTGTGTTCGATGCGCGTCACGGCGAGGCCATGCGCCGCCAACCCCGCCACCTTGCCGGGATTGTTGGTGAGCAGCGTCACCGCCGTGACCCCGAGCGCCTTGAGCATCGCAGCTGCCAGGCTGAAATCACGTTCATCGGGCTCGAATCCCAGCCTTGTATTGGCATCGACGGTATCAAAGCCCTGATCCTGCAAGGCATAGGCGCGCAGCTTGTTGAGCAAGCCGATGCCGCGGCCTTCCTGTTGCAGATAGAGCAGGATGCCGCCGCCCGGGTTGGCGTTGATCGCCGCCAGCGCCGCATGGAGTTGCGGGCCGCAATCGCATTTCAGGCTGCCGAGCACATCGCCGGTCAGGCACGCCGAATGCAGGCGGAGCAGCACCGGCCCGGCGCGAGACGGATCGGCGATGACCAGCGCCAGATGTTCAGGGCCGCCATCGGCAGGGCGAAAGGCGACAACCTCGGTATTTTCGGCCAAGGCCAGCGGCAGCCGCGCCCGCGAAGAAATCCGCACATCGGCAGCCGCCGCTGGCAGCGCCATGACGGTCGCTATATCGGTGACCACGACCGGCGCTGCATCACCGATCGGCACGGCATAAACCGCGGGCAGCAGCGCGGCGTGTTTGGCCAGCATGATCGCTGCACGCGCCGCGGCGCGGTCATCGCCGAGCGCGCGGCTGGTGAACGGGCCTTTCAGCGGCGTTGCGAGATCGAGCACCGGATCGGCAACAGCGCGGCTTGCGGCAAGATCGAGCCACGCCGGGCGTTCGACCCAGACGGGTTCGCTATCGGCGGCGGCGGCGGCGCGCTGGTTGGCAAGGCTGAGCACGGCAGCGCGGCGGGCGGTGATGATGATGCCGGCGCGGCTGTGCGTTTCCAGCGCGGCGAGCGATGCCGCATCGGCGAGTTCGGCCGATAATATCGCCAGATTGCCGACACCGACGATCTGGCCGCGACGCAAGGCATCGCCGGCCGCAATGGCGGCATAATCGGCCGCCAGCATCATGATTCGAGCGTCACGATCTGCGGGACATGATCGGACGGCTTGCCCCAGTCGCGCGCGTCCTCGACGATTTCGAAGCGCGTCGCGGTGCGTGCCACTTCGGGCGAGGCCCAGATATGATCGAGGCGGCGGCCCCGATCGCTCGCCCGCCAATCGGCAGCGCGATACGACCACCAGGTAAACAACCGCTCGGGGGCTGCGATGAAATGCCGGCCAAGATCGACCCAGTCATGGCTTTGCTGCAACGCTGCCAGCGCCGCGACTTCGATGGGGGTATGGCTGACGACATCGATCAGCGCCTTGTGGCTCCAGACATCGCATTCGAGCGGCGCGACATTGAAATCACCGACTATGACCGACGAATCGCGCAAGCTTTCGGACCAGCGCGTCATGCGTTCCAGAAACGCCAGCTTCTGGCCGAACTTGGGGTTGACCTTGGCATCGGGCACATCGCCGCCGGCGGGGATATAGACGTTTTCGATCAGGATGCCGTTTTCGAGCCGGGCGCCGATGTGACGCGCTTCGCCATTATCCTGCCAATCATAGCGGCGTTCCTCGATCAGCGGAATCCGCGACAGGGTGGCGACGCCATGGTGCATCTTCTGGCCGTTGAGCAGGCGATGGCGATACCCGAGCGCTTCGAACATTTCATGCGGGAAATCGCCATCGATGACCTTGGTTTCCTGCAGGCACAGCACATCGGGGGCGTGATCGCGCAGGAAGCGTTCGACGATATCGAGCCGAAACCGCACCGAATTGATGTTCCAGGTGGCGATGCGCAAGGTCATGGCGGTGATGTAGGGGATGGCGCGCGCCAAGCCTATCCCCCAAAAACAAAATTGGCCCCTGCTCCGGGGGCATGGAGCAGGGGCCTTTTTGCGCTCGTCACGCAGCGGGTAACGTACGTGCGCGCCGCCGGATAACAGGGGGCAAACTCCGGCAGCGGCTGTCACCCGCACACACCATATGCCGCCGCGGACATTGACGCTGAATGAACGACGTTCAGAAAAAATGCCGCCGCGATAAAAAAAGCCTTGCGGCGGCAAAATGATTCACCCGGCTTTCGGGAAACGGCGCCGCGCGGCATAAGGCGGTATGGCCACACCTCGCTATCTTCCCGCCCTCGCCGGCTTCAACGCGCTGCTGGCGCTCACCTTTGGCACCTTTGCCGCGCACGGCATAAAGGATCCGCAGGCGCGCGAATGGATCATGACCGGCGTTGTTTTTCAGCTTCCGCATGTCGCCGCCATTTTCGGCCTGATCGCCTGGCGCAATTCACGCGCCATCCGCTCGGGCGCCTGGGCGATCAGCCTGGGCAGCCTGATCTTTGCGTCCGACCTTTATGCACTGGCGCTGGGCGCACCGCGCTGGGTGGCAGCGCTCGCGCCGATCGGCGGCTCGCTGATGATGCTCGGCTGGCTCTGGCTGGTCGTCGCCTGTGTTGCCGGGCCGATCGTCGACAAGGAGTGAACGCTTGAATCGCTGCAAAAGTGTCGGAATTCTTTACAATCGTGAAAAATATTCCAATCGTTCACCAATGGCGTGGACACGCCGTTTGCGATCAACTGGAAACAGTTCAGCGTAACGTTCACGACGCTGACGCCGACGACGATCGCCTTCACCAACGGCACACCGTTTGGCGACAACATGCTCGGTCTTGACGATGTGTCGGTGACCGGCGTTCCGGAAACGGCAACCTGGGCGATGTTGATCATCGGCTTTGGCCTGATCGGCGTGTCGGCGCGCCGCCGCAAGGCTGCCGTTGCCGCCTGATTCGGCCGCCGCATAACGCCAAATCGAAAAACGCCATCGCTGCCTTCGCTGCGATGGCGTTTTAGCGTCAATCCCGAAAGCTGCCGTCGATCCGGTCGAGTTTGCGGAGCAGCGCCGGCCACGCCAGCTTGTTCGCCACCAGCCCCAGCCCGGCCTTGCCCTGGCCCGCCGCTTTTTCCGGCGTGCCCTGCGGCGGATTATACAGCCCGTCGCGCCCCGCCGACAGCGCCATCACCTGCGCCTCGCAAGCGCGCTCGAGATAATAGAGGTTGATGAAGCATTCAGCGACGGTGGCGCCCACGGCCAATGTGCCATGGTTGCGCAAGATCATCGCGCGCTTGGTCGGCCCCAGGTCGGCAACCAGCCGCTCGCGTTCTTCAAGGTCGGTCGCGACGCCTTCATACTCGTGATAGGTCACTTCATCGCGGATCAGCATGGCGGTCTGGGTGATCGGCAACAGCCCATCGGCCTGCGCGCTGACCGCTTGCCCGGCCTTGGTGTGGACGTGCATCACGGCATGGGCATCATCACGCGCCATGTGGATCGCCGAATGGATGGTGAAGCCCGCCGGGTTGGTCATGTACGGCGTTGCCATCACCGGATGCCCTTCGACATCGATCTTGACCAGCGACGACGCGGTTATCTCCTCGAACATCAGATTATAGGGGTTGATGAGGAAATGATGCTCGGGCCCCGGAATCCGCGCCGACAGATGCGTGAAGATTATGTCATCCCAGCCATAAAGCGCCACCAGCCGATAGGCCGCCGCCAGATCAACCCGGATCGCCCATTCCTCGGGTGATACCTGTGATTGCACATCACCATTGCCGCCAGATGCGACCTTCAACTGCGTAGCCATCGTTCGACTCCCCTGATTTGCCGCTACTTTGCCTGCTTTTCCCGCGCGCGGGAATAGGCACCGGTACGGCAGGCATCGGAACAATGGCGGATATTATCCCAATCGCGTTCCCATTTCTTGCGCCACGCGAACGGCCGGCCGCAGGTGATGCAGTCCTTGGTTGGCAATTCGGACTTGCGGCGCATCTTGGCCAAGGTCTAGCGTCCTGTGATTGTCATAATTACTGCCTAAAGCGCGACCATCATATCTGGGGAAAAGCCATGCGTCCTGCTGTCGATCGTCGCGCCTTTTTGTCGGCTAGTGCGGCCGGGCTGTTGCTGCCGGCGCGGCCGGCACTCGCCGGCATGTGGGCCGACAAGGGCTTTACCCATGGCGTCGCCTCGGGTGACCCGGGCGCCACCTCGATCAAGCTATGGACGCGCTATGCCAGCGGTGATGGCCGCGACGCGGTGCTCAAGGTTGAAGTCGCCAGCGATGCCGGGATGGGCAACGTCATCAAGCGCACCGAGGCGACCGCCGGCCCCACCACCTGGGGCACGGCGCAAGTGCGGATCAACGATCTGCCGCCGGGCGGCTGGGTATTTTATCGCTTTACCGCGCCCGATGGCAGCCAATCGGCCATCGGCCGCACCCGGACCCTGCCGACCGGGCCGCTGGCGCGCTTCAACATTGCGGTGTTCAGCTGCGCCAACAAACCCTTTGGCTGGTTCAACGCCTATGCCCATGCGGCAGCGCGCAACGATATCGATCTTGTCGTCCATCTGGGCGATTATCTCTATGAATATGCCCGCGGTATCTATCCGTCGGCCGCCGAATCCATGGCCGGGCGCGAAGTCGAACCGCTCGGCGAAATGATCCGGCTCGATGATTATCGCCAGCGTTATGCCAGCTATCGCATCGATCCGGCGTTGCAGGAACTGCACCGCCTGTTCCCGATGATCAGCATCTGGGACGATCACGAATTCGCCAATGATGCGTGGAAGGACGGCGCCGAAAACCATCAGGCCGATGAGGGCGAGTGGGAAGCCCGCAAGGCGACCGCCCGTCAGGTCCATGCCGAATGGCTGCCGGGGCCGGACCGTATCTGGCAGCGCTATGACATTGGCGATCTCGTCAGCCTGATCACGCTTGATACCCGCGTCGAAGGCCGCGACGAGCAGCTTGATCTGGGCGCCGCGGTCAAAATCGGCGGTGCCGGGTTGATCGATTTCCGCGACAAGCAATGGAATGCCCCGACCCGCACGCTGATGGGATTCGAGCAGGAAACCTGGTTCGCCGATACGATGAAGGCGTCGAAAAAAGCCGGGCAAAAATGGCAGCTCGTTGCCCAGCAGATCGTCATGGGCAATGTCTATACGCCCAAAAATGCCATGGAATGGCTGGGCCCCAACGCCGGCAAGCGCGCGCAGGGCTATATCCAGGGCGGCTTGGCGGCGGCCGCCGTCGGCATTCCGGGCAGCATGGATTCGTGGAGCGGCTACCCGCAGGCGCGCCAGCGGTTGTTGAAGGCAGCGCAGGCGGTCGATGCGGACATGGTGGTGATTTCGGGCGACAGCCACAACGCCTGGGCGTTCAACCTGGCACAAGGCGGCAAGCCCGCCGGGGTGGAATTCGCCGGCCAGTCGGTAACCTCACCGGGCTATGAATCGGCGCTGGCGGCCGATCCGCGCACGATTGCGGCGGGGTTGGTGGCGGGCAACCCCGAAATGGCGTGGTGCGATACCAGCCGGCGTGGCTACCTCACCGTCAGCTTCACACCGGAAAGCGTGCGCAGCGATTATGTCTTCATGTCGAGCATTCGCGAGCGCGGGCTGGCGACCGGCACCGGCCAGGCCGCAACAGTGAAGCGCGGCGCCCGCAAAATGGCGCTGGTTTAACGCTTGGCTTTATCCGGGGGGCTTGCCGCAGCAACGCCGCAGCGTCACCATGATGGCGATGTTGCGCCTTTTGCTGCCGATCCTTGCGCTTTTGCTCGCCGTTCCGGCCAGGGCCGGGCCGGTTTGCGATGCCGTGTGGCGTGATGCGGCACGCGGTCGTGATCTGCCGGTGCGCATACGGCTGCCGGATGGCGCAGGCACGATACCCGTCGTGCTGTTCAGTCCCGGGCTTGGCGGCGGCATCACGGGTGGCACGTTGTGGGCCAGCGCCTGGGCGGCGCGCGGGATCGCTGTCATCCATCTCGAACACCCCGGCAGCGATGCGAGCGTCTATGCCGGCGCCGCCAATCCCGATGATCTGAAGGCGCGGGTGCGCGCCGCCGCGACCGGCGCGCAGTTGCAGGCGCGGGTCGGCGATGTCAGCTTCATCCTCGATGAACTGGCGCGGCGGCCACGCGAAGGCGCTTGTGATCTGTCACGGCTCGACCTGTCGCGCATCGGGCTTGCCGGCCACAGCATGGGGGCATGGACGGCACAGGCGATCGCCGGGCAACGCTATTTCGGCGCGGCAGCCTTTCGTGACCCGCGCATCATCGCCGCGATTGCGCTCAGCCCGTCGACACTGACCACCGGCGGGCTTTCCGAAGCCTTTGGCAGCATCAGCATCCCCTTCCTGTCAATCACCGGCAGCGCCGACGGCACGCCCAGAATCGCCCGCGACGCCGTGCCGACAAACGCACAGATCGAACAACAGGCGCAACGCACCGGGCCGTACAACGGCATGTCCCCGGGGCGAAAATACCTCATCGTTTTCCAGGACGGCGACCATATGGTGTTCAGCGGCAACCGGCGCCGCGCCCCCACCGGGCCCGACAGCCATATCCAGGCCGTGACCGCGCGGTTGAGCACCGCTTTCTGGGGGATGGCCTTGCTCGGCAATACCGAAGATGCAGCACTGCTGGCATCCCGGGTGCTGCCGCTATTGGCCGCTGGCGACAAGTTCGAGGCGAAGTAGTGCGTGATTTACCTCCCCCCGGCAGGGGGAGGTGACAGATCAGCCAACCACGACCCCGCCAAGAAACGCCTCGACATCCGCCAGCGGCACGTCGCGCGCCACAAACGCCCGGCCGATGCCGCGCGTCAGAATGAACGGCAGCGTGCCGGCCTTCATCTTTTTGTCCTGGCGCATGTGGTGGAGCAGCGTTGCAGCCGGCGCATCGAGCCCCAGCGCCTTTGGCGACAGCGTAAAGCCGCAAGCGAGAAGGTGCGCCCGCACCCGCGCGGCGTCGGCGGCAGGGCAAAGCCCGCGCGCTGCCGACAGGTCGAAGGCCAGCGCCATGCCGAGCGCAACGCCTTCACCGTGGAGCAAGCGGTCGGAAAAGCCGGCTTCGGCCTCGAACGCATGGCCGAAGGTGTGGCCAAGGTTGAGCAGTGCGCGGATGTCGCCGGTTTCGCGTTCATCGGCGGCAACGACCGCCGCTTTCGCCCGGCACGACACGGCGATGGCGTGCGCCTGTGCGGCGGCGTCGCCGGCCAGCAGCGCGGTCGCATTGGCTTCGCACCAATCGAAGAACCCGGCATCGCCGATCAGGCCATATTTGACGACTTCGGCATAGCCGGCGCGCAGATCACGCAGCGGCAACGTCTGCAACACGTTGGGATCAATCAGCACCAGCGCCGGTTGGTGGAAGGCGCCGACAAGGTTCTTGCCCGCTGCGGCGTTTATCGCGGTCTTGCCGACCACCGACGAATCGACCTGCGCCAACAATGTTGTCGGCACTTGCACGAATTTGCAGCCACGACGCAAAATGCTCGCAGCAAAACCGGTCAAGTCACCGACAACGCCGCCGCCCAGCGCCACCACCGCGTCACCGCGTTCGACCCCGAGTTGCAACAAGCGCTCGGTGACATGCGCCAGCGTTGCCCAATCCTTGGTCGCTTCGCCGGGCGGCAGGATGATTTCATCGACCGCAATGCCCGCTGCTGCCAGCCCCGCGGCAAAGGCCGGCAGGTGCAACGCCGCGACATGGGCATCGGTGACCAGCGCCAACCGGCCGCGCGGCGCCAGCGGCCCCAGCAGCGGCGCTGCATTGCCGAGCAACCCCGGCGCGACATGGATGGGATAGGCGCGATCGCCCAGGGGTACGGTGATGATCATGCGCTGGGGCCTTGTACGGGCGGGCGGTTGGCGGCGATCAGCGCAGTGATGATCGCCGCTACCGTATCGCCATGCGGCGTGGTTTTGCTCGGGATGCGGATCGGCGCCTGCGCATAGATCGGGTTGCGGATGGCGGCGAGTTCGGTGAGCACCTGCCCCGGATCGCGGCCGGCCAGCAGCGGGCGGGTATTGCGGCGGCGGACGCGTTCGACCAGCGTTGCGATATCGGCATCGAGCCACACGGCCAGCGTGCGCGCCAGGATCAGCGCGCGGGTATCGGGCTGGATAAAGGCGCCGCCGCCGGTGGCGATCACCTTGGGCACGCCATCGATCAGCCGGGCGATGACGCGGCGTTCGCCATCGCGAAAATGCGCTTCGCCGAACTTTTCGAAAATCTCGGCGATTGTCATGCCGCTGGCGGTTTCAATCTCGGCATCGGCATCGACAAAGGGCAAGCGCAGCCGCGCCGCCAGCCGCCGGCCCACGGTGGTTTTGCCAGCACCCATCAGCCCGACAAGCGTCACCGGCCGCGCCGCCGCCAGCCGCAGATCGGCGCTGCGCATCAGCGGCTGATTTTCCGGCAGATCCGGTTCGGGGATTTTGGCGTCGCACTCCATGACGCCCCCCGCTATACACCAGTCACGCGCCGGGCAAAGCCGGGTCGCCAACGTCGCAACCCGAAAGCCCGCAAAATGATGCACGCAATGATGGTCGGGAGATGCCAGATCGGCGCGTTCACCGGCATGTTCACCGGCGTGCTGGCGTCGGTGCTGGCGGCGACACCGTTGGCTGCCCAGACCGCTGCACCGGCCGCCGCGCCTGCCAATGCGCAGGCCACTGCGCCAGCCAATGCGCCGCGTTCCGCCAAATCCCTGTTGCCCGATGTTTTTGACGCCCCGGCGGTCGACGCCAGGCCAGCGCCAGCAGCGCCGCTGCCCGGAACGGCACCGGCACTGCCACCGCCCGAACCCGATGCCGGAGCGCCCTTGCCGACAATTTTGGCCGGTACCGGCCCGGCGCTGGCCGGCACCGCGCCGGCGGCCGACCCGTTTGCCCAGGCAAGACAGCCCGATGGCAATGGCTATGGGCCGCTGATGCCCGAAAACGGCGGCTTCGGGCCAGCGGCCTTTTCTGGGTCAAAGGGCCTGTTTCTCGCCGGGCTGGCGCGGCGAATGGCCACGCCGCCGGGCTCGCGCTGGGTGGCGATCACCCTGCGGCGCGCCTTGCTCAGCCAGAGCGCTACGCCGGCCGATATCGTGCCGGGCGATTGGGTGGCGGCGCGGGCGTCGCTGCTGCTGCGCATTGGCGAGATCGATGGCGCCCGAGCGCTGGTCAACGGCATTGGCGTCGATCGCTACAGTCCCGGTTTGTACCAGGTTGCAGCGCAGGTCGCGCTGGCGGCGGGTGATCTGGGCGGGCTGTGCCCCATTGCCGTTACCGGGCGCGCGCTGTTTGCCGATACGATGTGGCAGATGGCCGTCGGCATGTGTGCCGCATTGCAGGGCGATGATATCACCGCCGCCAGGATTTTCGATACGCTGCGGTCCGATGGCAAGGATGTCGAGCCCTTCGATGTGCGGCTGGGCGAACGCGTCTCCACACTGGCGGGCGGCGCCGGCCGTGCCTCCAACATCGCATGGAGTGAAGCGCCGGGCTTGAACCTGTTCCGTTATGGCGTTGCCAGCGCTGCCGGCGTGCCGGTGCCCGCCGATCTGCTGCCGGCGCTGGGCGCGGCGCGCTTTGGCTGGCTGGTGCGATCCCCCGGAGTTGCGGCCGAAACCAGGCTCGCCAGCCTGCGCCCGGCGGCGGTGCTCGGCAGCGTTTCGGCCGATGAACTGGTCAGCGGCATTACCGCCCTGTCACCCGGCGATGCTGCCGCCGATACGCCGGCAGGGCGGCTGCGCACGGCCTTTGCCGGCGCCAGCATGGCCGACCGGATTGGTGCGTTGAAGGCCATTTGGGCCACGGGCGATGACGGCGATGACCGCTATGGCGCGCTGATTGAATCGGCCAATGCCGCCGCACGTCTGCCGATCGGTGCCAGTGCCGCCGATGCCAGTGCCGATATCATCGCGGCGTTGCTGGCGGCGGGCCAGGCCGATGCGGCGCGGCGCTGGTGGCCGGTTGCCGATACCGCCGGCGGCAAGGTCCGCGCGACGGCCTGGGCTTTGCTCGCTACCGGCAGCTCCGGGGTGCCGATCGGCAGCGATGAATTCAAGACATGGCGCAGCACGACCGGGGCCGATGACCGCAAGGCGGCGTTGTTGCTGGCGGCGCTCGCGGGGCTGGGCCAGGCGCAGGCCGGCGGTTGGTCGGGGTTGCGCGATGAATTATTGCCGCGCGCCACCAATAGCTGGACGCGCGCTATCGATGCAGCGGCGGCAGCGGGTCGCAGTGGCGAAGTCGCGGTGCTGGCCGCCACCGGCATGCAGGGCGCGATGACCGACCTGCCGCCGCTGCATCTCTATCACCTGCTCGCCGCGCTGGTCGCCACAGGCCATGGTGCCGAAGCGCGGTTGATCGCGGCTGAAGCGATGACGCGCGGGTGATTTCGGGGATGATCGGGAAATGAGCGCGGCGAGCGGCGATGCTCGGTTGATCGCGCTGTTCCTCGACATGCTCGCGGCCGAACGCGGCGCTGCCAAAAACACCCTGCTTGCCTATCGCTGCGACCTTGAACAGGCGAGCCTTTGGCTCGATGGCCGGTTGGGCAGCGCCGATGCAGACACTTTGGCCCAACTATCGTCGCATTGGGCCGGGATGGCGCGCGCGTCGGCGGCGCGCAAGGCCTCGGCGGTGCGCCAGTTCCTGGGCTTTCTCGCCAGTGAGGGCGTGCGCGCCGATAATCCCGGGCGCGATCTGGCGCGACCGGTGGCGGCACGGCCGCTGCCCAAAACGCTCGATCCGCGCGATGTTGATCGCTTGTTCGCAGCGCTTGCCGAACAACAGGCCGCCGAACCCGGCAATGCCCGCATCGTGCGGCTGACCGCGCTGATCGAGCTGCTTTATGGCTCGGGGTTGCGCGCTACCGAACTGGTTTCACTGCCGCGCCATGCGGTGCGGCCGGGGCGCGGCTTTATCGTGCTGGCCGGCAAGGGTGGCAAGGAACGGCTGGTGCCCATTGGCAGCCGCGCCGATGCCGCAGTGGCGGCGCATGCGGCGCTGGTGCCGGTGACGGCGCGTTATCTGTTCACCTCACGCGGCGACACGCATCTGACCCGGTTGCGCCTTTATCAGCTCGTCAAGGGGCTTGCCGCTGCGGCCGGCATCCCGCCGGAACGGGTCAGCCCGCATGTCCTTCGCCACGCCTTTGCCACCCATCTGCTCGAAGGCGGCGCCGATCTGCGCGCCGTGCAGACATTGCTGGGTCATGCCGATATCGCAACGACGCAGATTTACACCCATGTCGCGTCGCGGACGCTCGTTGAACTGGTCAACGCGCGCCATCCGCTGGCCGCGAAAAGCTAGACCTTGCAACCCTTGGCGCGCGCCGTGCCCTTCAAATAGGCGCGGCGCAGATTGCCGGCGAGCACAGCGGCGCGGGCGCGTTTCTGGGCGGCTTCGGCGCCCGAAATCTTGCGGATGAGCCCGGCGCCGGGAATCAGACTGCCCACCACGGATTCGGCGGCGCCCAGCGCGAATTCACCGGCATTCTGGCCCTTTCGCTTTATGCCCGAATCGACATCGGGGCCCAGAATGCGCGTCAGATCGTTGATTGCCGCCTTGTACTGGTTGCACTTTTTAATGCCCTGCAGAGCATAGGGCGCCTTGACGATTGCCTGAAGTTCAGGAGGGATCTTGTCCTTTACCAAGTTGAGATCCTTCAGCGGCTTGGTGGCCATATTTTCTGCCGAATTGCCGATTTTTTCGCCGTCGCTCATGTCATCCGGCGACCGGTAGGCAGATTTGTCGACCGGCTTTTCGGGGGGGTTTTCAGGCTGGGCCAATACAGGCGTGGCCAATGCAAGCACCAGCACCCCGAAGCTGACCGCGCGCGCAATCCTGTTATTCATCGCTGACCTTCCATGCTGAAATCTTCCTACGGCCGCGGCATCGGGCACGCAACCTCTGCGCATCGGCGCTTGCCCCGCCGCCTGGCAGTGTCTATAGCGACGTCATCTCTACATGGGTAACCGCATGGAGGTCGGTCGGGAATGTCCCGCCCGCCGCCGAAGGTGCTTTTGACTTCAGGAACCTGTTTGACTGCTACCGACCTTGCCGTGACGCTAGACGCCATCATCGCCCCCGTCGTTGTCGACCTTGGCTATGATCTGGTGCGCATCCAGTTGAGCGGGAAGCCGGGCGACATGACGCTGCAAGTCATGGCCGAGGACAGGACGACCGGGCAGTTGACGCTGGGCCAATGTGCCGAGATCAGCCGCGCGCTCGATCTACCGCTGGAAACTGCCGATCCGATTGATGGCGAATATGCGCTGGAAGTATCGTCGCCCGGAATCGACCGGCCGCTGACCCGGCGCAGCGACTGGGAAAAATGGGCCGGCCATGAAGTGCGGCTGAAACTGGACCCGGCAATTGATGGCCGGGCGCGCGCGCATGGCGTGATTATCGGCATCACATCTGATATGGTGTCGATCGACGTCAAGACCGTTGGTGCGATCATCCTGCCCTTTGCCGCGATCAGCGCTGCCAAGTTGGTGTTGACGCCGAAATTGATCAACGCCACCCGCCCGCTCGATAGCAGCGGCGCCGATGAAGTGATTGAACTACCTGAAATTACAGACGATCTCGCCGACCCCGATAACGACAATAACACGACTGAGGATTGACATCATGGCCACTGCCATCACTGCCAACCGCGCCGAACTGATCGCCATCGCCGATGCCGTGGCGCGCGAAAAGTCCATCGACCGGACCATCGTCATCGAAGCGATGGAGGATGCCATTCAGCGCGCCGCCCGCGCCCGCTATGGCGCCGAAAACGACATCCGCGCCAAGATCGACCCCAAGGGCGGTGAAACCCGGCTCTGGCGGGTGCTCGAAGTTGTCGAAGAACCCGAAGATTTCTTCAAGCAGATCGACCTCAAGGGCGCGCTGAAGAAGGACAAGGCCGCCAAGCTCGGCGATTTCATCGTCGATCCGCTGCCGCCGGTTGAATTCGGCCGCATCGCCGCACAGGCTGCCAAGCAGGTCATCGTCCAGAAGGTTCGCGATGCCGAGCGCGACCGCCAATATGAAGAATTCAAGGACCGCGCCGGCGAGATCATCACCGGTGTCGTCAAGCGCGCCGAATTCGGCCATGTCGTGGTTGATCTGGGCAAAGCAGAAGGGGTGATCCGCCGCGACCAGCAGATTCCGCGCGAAGTGTTGAAGCCTGGTGATCGCGTTCGCGCGCTGATCGCCAGCGTGCGCCGCGAAGTGCGCGGGCCGCAGATTTTCCTGTCGCGTTCGGCGGGTGATTTCATGAAAAAGCTGTTCGCGCAGGAAGTGCCCGAAATCTATGATGGCATCATCACCATCATGGCCGTCGCGCGTGACCCCGGCAGCCGCGCCAAGATCGGCGTAATCAGCCGCGATTCGAGCATCGACCCCGTCGGCGCCTGCGTCGGCATGAAGGGCAGCCGCGTGCAGGCCGTCGTGCAGGAATTGCAGGGCGAAAAGATCGATATCATCCCCTGGTCGCCCGATGTCGCGACCTTTGTGGTCAACGCCTTGCAGCCGGCCGAAGTCGCCAAGGTGGTAATGAGCGAGGATGACAGCCGCATCGATGTTGTTGTTCCCGATGACCAGCTTTCGCTGGCAATCGGTCGCCGTGGCCAGAATGTCCGTCTCGCCAGCCAGCTTACTGGCCGCCAGATCGACATCATGACCGAAGCCGATGAATCCGAGCGTCGCCAGAAGGAATTCACCGAAAAATCGGCGATGTTTGAAAGCGAACTCGATGTCGATGAAACGCTGGCGCAGCTGCTGGTCGCCGAAGGTTTCTCCGAACTCGAAGAAGTCGCCTATGTCGATCTTTCTGAAATTGCCGGCATCGAAGGTTTTGACGAAGACCTTGGCGGCGAATTGCAGAAACGCGCCATCGAAGCACTCGAACGCCGCGAAACCGCCGCTCGCGAAGAACGCACCACCTTGGGTGTCGAAGATGCGCTGGCTGCCATCGACGGCCTGACCGAAGCCATGCTCGTCGTGCTCGGTAAAAAAGGCATCAAGACGCTCGATGATCTCGGCGATCTCGCCACCGATGAACTGGTGTCGAAGAATATCGGCGTGTTGAAGGATTTCGGCCTGTCCGAAGATGATGGCAATCGCATCATCATGGCCGCACGCGCGCACTGGTTTGAAGACGACGCGCCTGCGGCGCAGGGGTTCGAAGATGAAGCCGCCGGGGAGGACGCACCCGCGGATGGAACACGATGAGCATCTGACGGCTGACATTGGAGCAGCTTTGGCGGTGCCGGCCACCGGCGCCGAGAGCGGAACTGTGCCCGAACGCCGCTGCATCCTCACCGGGGTTCACGGTCCGCGCACCACGCTGATCCGGCTGGCGGTCGGCCCCGATGCGCAGGTGGCCATCGACCTTTCGACCAGGCTGCCGGGGCGCGGCGCATGGATCGTCGCTGATCGCAAATTGCTCGAAACGGCGCTGGCCAAGGGCAAGCTGCGCGGCGCATTGGCGCGGGCGTTCAAGGCCAATGACCTTAAAATCCCCGACAACCTTGCCGACCAGATTGCGGCTGGGCTCGAACGCCGCGCGCTCGACCGGCTTGGGTTGGAAAACAAGTCGGGCAACCTTATCTGGGGTAGCGAGCGCATCGGCGAAGCCATTTTGAAGGGCAAGGTGCGGCTGTTGCTCCATGCCGGCGATGCCCGCGCCGATGGCATGGGCAAGCTGGAGGCCAAGCGGCGCGGCGCTTCGCCCGATACGGTTTCGATCGTGCTGCCGGTGGGCCGGGACCAATTGTCCATGGCCTTGGGGCGCGAAAATGTTGTACATGCCGCGATATCCGACGCCGCCAGCGCTGCGCGGGTGATCGAAGCGCTGGAACGCTGGGCGGCCTTTAACGGCACAAAGGTAAGCGAAGCAGACGACGAAGACAATTCAACCGGTTCGGCGCTTGCCGACGCCGGCATCAAAAGGCATTAGGCGCGACTGTATGAGTGACGACAACAAACCCAAGCTCGGTATGCGAGCCCCCCTCGGCCTCAACAAGGCGGTCGAAGTCGGCAAGGTAAAGCAGAGCTTCAGCCATGGCCGCACCAAACAGGTGGTCGTGGAAGTCAAGCGCGCGCGCGTGCTGCATCGCCCGGGCGATCCGGCGCCGGTGGAAACCCCGCCCGCGCCGCCGCCGGTTGTCGAAACGCCGCCGCCGCCGCCGGTGGTGGCCCGCGCACCTGAGCCAGTTGCTGCGCCTGCGCCTGCGCCGGTTGAATTCGCGCCCCTGCCCGTCGTTGAACGCGCCGCGCCGCTACCGCCGGCCCCAGGCTTCCGCCCGGTCGAACGTCAGCCCGCGCCCAAGCCGCCCGAAGCCAAGGTCGAGGCCCCCGCGCCGGTTGTCGAGCCAGCCCCTGCACCTGTGGCCGCGCCAGCGCCCGTTGCGGCACCGGCCGTGGCCGCCCCGGTGGCCAAGCCGGCAGCGCGCCCCGCTGCCCGCCCGGTAGCACGTGCGCCCGAGCCGCGTCGCGCGCCACCCAAGGACAATCTGACCCCGCAAGAGCGCCTCGCGCTCATGTTGCGCCAGGCCGAGGAAGACCGGCTCCGCGCTGCCGAGGAAGGCCGTATCCGCGAGGAAGCCGCCAAGGCCGAAGCCGCCGAGATCGAACGCCAGCGGCTTGAAGAAAAGCGCCTGCGCGAGGAAGAAATCGCCACCCGCCCCGATCCGGTGGAATCCGACACCCCGATGTCGCTGGTCGAGCTCGATGCCGAAGAGGAACGGCTTCGTGTCAGGGCTTTGCCGGGCCGCAAGCCCGATCTGGCGGCCAAGCCGGCGCGGTTGCGCATGGGCGATGACCGTCGCCAATCAGGCAAGCTGACCGTCACCCGGGCGCTCGATTCGGATGATTCGGTGCGCACCCGCAGTCTTGCAGCGCTGCGTCGCTCGCGTGAAAAGGAACGCGGCAAGCTCGGATCGCAAGCCAAGCAGGTCCGCGATGTTACCGTGCCTGACCGGATTACCGTTGCCGAACTGGCGCATCGCATGGCGGAGCGCACCCCCAATGTCGTGCGCCTGCTCGCCCGCATGGGCATGCCGGCAGCCGCGGTTGACGAAATCGATCAGGACACCGCCGAACTGGTGCTCAACGAATTTGGCCACAACATCATCCGCGTGTCGGAATCCGACGTTGAAATCGGCATGGTCGGCGATGCCGATGTCGATGATCATCTGTTGCCGCGCCCCGCCGTGGTGACGATCATGGGCCATGTCGATCACGGCAAGACCTCGCTGCTCGATGCGCTGCGCGGCACCAATGTGGTGAAGGGCGAAGCCGGCGGCATCACCCAGCATATCGGCGCCTATCAGATCACCACCAAGGGCAAGGACAAGATCACCTTCCTCGATACACCGGGCCATGAAGCGTTTACCCAGATGCGGGCACGCGGTGCCTCGATCACCGATATCGTCGTGCTGGTTGTCGCCTGGGATGATGGCATCATGCCGCAGACCATCGAAGCCATTCAGCACACCAAGGCCGCCGGCGTGCCGATGATCGTTGCCATCAACAAGATGGACAAGGTCGGGGCCAACGCCGAAAAAATCCGCACCGCGCTGCTGCAATATGATGTGCAGGTCGAAGCGATGGGCGGCGAAGTCCAGGATGTGGAAGTATCGGCAACCCAGAAGACCGGGCTTGATGAACTGATCGAAAAGATTCTGCTGCAGGCCGAAATCCTCGAATTGAAGGCCAATCCCGATCGGGCGGCTGAGGGGACTGTGATCGAAGCCCGGCTCGACAAGGGGAAAGGTGCGCTGGCGACCGTGCTGGTGCGTCGCGGCACCCTCAAGCGCGGCGACATTTTCGTCATGGGCCAGGAATGGGGCAAGGTGCGCGCGCTGGTCGATGATCAGGGCGCCCAGATCAAGGAAGCCCTGCCCTCGGTGCCGGTCGAAGTCCTCGGCCTGACGGGCGTGCCGCTCGCCGGCGACCCGGTCACCGTTGTCGAAAACGAAGCCCGCGCTCGCGAAGTCGCCGAATATCGGGCCGCGCTGGTCAATGCCAAGCGCATCGAGCAGGAACCGGCAAACCTTGAAACCATGTTCAGCGTG
>JBBQMB010000040.1:0-19712 GCA_038328515.1 Sphingomonadales bacterium | reverse complement strand
ATGCTGCGGGTGATCGCCTGGCGGATCCACCAGGTCGCATAGGTGCTGAACTTGTAGCCGCGGCGATATTCGAATTTATCGACCGCCTTCATCAGGCCGATATTGCCTTCCTGAATAAGATCAAGGAATTGCAGCCCGCGGTTGGTATATTTCTTGGCGATCGAGATGACGAGGCGCAAATTGGCCTCGACCATTTCCTTCTTGGCGATACGGGCTTCGCGTTCGCCCTTTTGCACCATGTTGGTAACGCGGCGAAATTCGCCAAGTTCGACGCCGGTAGCTTCGGCGATGCTGGCGATTTCGCGGCGGATGGTTTCCACCGTTTCAACTTCGCCCTTGGCCAGCGCTGCCCATTTCTTGTCGATACCGGCGACTCGCGCCAGCCAGCTATCATCGAGCTCATTGCCCATATATTCATCGAGAAAGGCCTTGCGGTTGACCTTGTGCTTGTCAGCCAGCTTCATCATCTGGCCGCCGAGGACCAGCAAGCGCCGGTTCTGGGTGTAAAGCTGATCGACGAGCAATTCGATCTTGCCATTGTTGAAATGGATCGACTGGACCCCGCGCGTCAGTTCTTCGCGCAGTTTTTGATATTTGCGTTCATCGGCGGCGGGAAACGCAGCGTTGCCGCCAAGCGCCGTCAGCCGGGTTTCCTGCAGTTTCAGGAACTTCTTGTAAGTCGCAGTGATTTCTGCAAATTTTTCAAGCGCTGCCGGCTTCAATACCTCTTCCATCGCCGCCAGCGACAAAGTGGTATCTTCTTCATCATCGTCCGGAATCGCCGGCTTGCCATCGGGGCGCATGCGCCGCTCGGTCATGCCGTCTTCTTCGTCAGGCGCCGACGCTTCGTTTTCGGGTTCCTCATCGTCCTTGAACTGGACAGTGGGCAGCCCGCTGCCATCCTTGTCGTCGCCATCTTCGTCGGTGGCGGCTTCGGCCGGATCCTTGGCGAGCATGGCTTCGAGATCGAGGATCTCACGCAATTGCATGCGGCCTTCGTTGAGCGCGTTGGACCATTCGATCATGGCGGTGAACGTCATCGGGCTTTCGCACAGTCCGGCGATCATCGTGTTGCGGCCAGCCTCGATGCGCTTGGCAATGGCGATTTCGCCTTCGCGGCTGAGCAATTCGACCGCGCCCATTTCGCGCAGATACATGCGCACCGGATCATCGGTGCGATCGAGCGGCGCCTTTACGACGGGTGCCGCCGGAGCGGTACCCAGATCGCCTTCGACGGCTTCGGGTTCATCCTCCTCTTCATCGGCAGCGCGCGGCGTTTCGGCACCATCATCAGCAGGTTCGTCATTTTCGATGATGTTGATGCCCATTTCCGACAGCGCCGACATGATGTCTTCGATCTGCTCGGATGCCATCTGATCCTGCGGCAGCGCTTCGTTCAGCTCATCATAGGTGATGTAACCGCGCTTTTTGGCACGGGCGAGCAGCTTCTTTACGGACGCTTCGTTAAGGTCGAGCAGCGGCGCATCCTTGACGTCAACTGCTTCGCCATCGGAACCATTGCCGGCACCGGTTCCGTTCGCTTTTGCCATGCTTGTTCTTCCCTTGTCGCCATGCGCCCGGCGAGCGAATCGCGGACGGCTATACGGCGAATTATACCCGCTTAGTCATCTCGCAATGATTCCGCCAGCCGCATCATCGCCGCATCGATTTCAACCCGCTCGGCCAGCAATAATTGCTGCTGGCGGAAATCCGTTTCGTCCAGGCTAGACCGCAACCGAAGCGTCGCCGCCGCCAGTTCAGCCTCGATCCGCGCCCGGGCAGCGATCGTATCGACCATCATGCCCAGATCGCGCGACGCGATCGCCAGCGGTGTTTCAGCTCGAGTGAACGAAAACCGCAAACGGTTGCCAGCAATCGCCGCCTGCGCGTGATCGCCAAAGCCTTGAATCGCAAGATTGTGCGTCAGGGCCACTGTTTCAAGGTCGGGCGCCAACGCCAGCGTCGCCAATATCGCATCGCGCAATGCCGATTGGCGCAGATCGGCGACAGGCAGCGCCGATAATGCCTCGCCATGCTGATCGGCGAGTTGGGGATGGACCAGCAAGCCAGCGAGCACCGCGCCGATTTCGCCACTGCCAGCACTGCCAACCCGAGCGCGCAGCGCTGCCGATGCCCCGGCCAGCGGCGCCTGGTAACGCGCACCTGGTACAAATGTGCGCCGCGGCCGATCCGGGCGTGCGAGATACAACGCATCGAAGCGCGCCGAAAAATCTGCTGCATACAGCGCCTTGATCGATGCATCGGCGATGCTGTCGGCATGGGCGCGCAAGCGCTGGCGAACGGCGGCGCGGCGCTCGGGCGTGGTCGCTTCGATGCCTTCGGTCTCACTGCGCCACAACAGGTCAATCAGCGGAATGGCCATTGCCAGCACCGCTTCAAAGGCTGCAGCCCCGCCGCGCTTGACCAGGTCATCGGGGTCTTCGCCCGGCGGCAGGGTGGCGATGCGCAGCGATTTGCCGGGCGCGAGCAGGGGCAGGGCGCGCAGTGCAGCCCGCAGCGCGGCACGTTGGCCGGCGCCATCGCCATCGAAACACAAGATCGGTTCATCGACCAGCCGCCACGCCAGTTGCAGTTGCGTCTCGGTCATCGCGGTGCCGAGCGGCGCGACAAGCTCGGTGATGCCGGCGCCGGCGACGCCGATAACGTCCATATAGCCTTCGACCACAACCAGCCGCCCGGCTTTGCGCGCCACCGGCCCGGCGCGATCGAGATTGTATAAAAGCCGACCCTTGTCGAACAACGGGCCATCGGCGGAATTGAGATATTTGGGCTGCACATCGCCCAGCGCGCGGCCGCCAAAGCCGACAACACGCCCACGCCGATCGCGGATCGGGAACATCAGCCGGCCGCGAAAACGATCATAGCTTTCGCCGCTGTCGCTGCGACCGATCAGCCCGGCTTCGAACAGCGCGTCCTCGCCGGCGTCCTTGAGCGTGGTTTTGAGCGCCGTGCGCGAATCGGGGGAATAGCCCAGCCCGAAATCGGCAATCTGTTTGGCCGTGACACCGCGGCGATCAAGATAGGCGCGCGCTTCGGCACCCGCCGGGCTCTTCAACTGCAACTGGAACCATTCGGCCGCGCGCTGGGCGAGTGCTTGCAGGCTATCGGAAACTTCCGCCCGCGCCCGGCCTTCGGGGCTGTCGGCCGGCACATCCATGCCGGCCTGGGCGGCGAGTTGCTTGACGGCATCGACAAAGCCCAGGCCTTCCTGTTCGGTCAGAAATCGGATGACATCGCCATGCGCGCCGCAGCCGAAGCAATGGTAGAAGCCCTTGTCATCATTAACGTAAAAACTGGGCGTTTTCTCGTTGTGGAAGGGGCAGCAGCCCTTCCATTCGCGCCCGGCGCGGGTGAGTTTTACGCGCCGGCCGATGACGGGCGACAGCGGGACGCGAGCGCGGAGTTCGTCGAGAAAGGCCGGGGATAGGGTCACTGGCTTTCTTTCTCCCCGCCCGCTTGCGGGAGGGGACGGGGGTGGGTTCTTTCTGTTTCAGCGGTTAGTTTTGGCGGCACGGTTTTTCCCACCCCCAGCCCCTCCCGCAAGCGGGAGTGGAGAAACATTTACCCTGCCAGCGCTGCCTTCACTAAGCCGCCCGCCGCGCCCATATCGAGTTGCCAGGCAAAGCGTTCCTTTACCGCCGCCATGACCTTGCCCATGTCCTTGAGGCTTGTTGCGCCCAATTCGCTGACCAGCGCAGCAATTGCGGCACGGGCCGCCTCGGGCGCCATTTGCGCCGGCATGAAGCTTTCGATGATGACGAGCTCAGCGCGCTCGGCATCGGCGAGTTCGGGGCGGTTGCCCTGAACGTACATTTCGATCGATTCGCGGCGTTGCTTGGCCATTTTTGAAAGCACTTCGGCGACCAGCACATTGTCGTCTGCCGGTGGCGTGCCCGTCCGCAATTCGATATCGCGGTTTTTCAGCGCCGCTGACATCAGCCGCAGGGTGCCGGTCCGCGCCGAATCCCCCGCCTTCATCGAAGTGATTGTGGCCGTCTTGATATCGTCACGCAGCATCGGGTAATTCCTGACCAGTCAAACCCTGCATCTAGCCGTTCGGGCGCGGAAAGAATAGATTGACGAGGTCGATTCCCCCCCCTAACTCGCCAGCCGTTTGCGTAAACGACCGCCACCCGCATTTTGAGAAAGAGGACCAGAAATGGCCGCAGCGCCCGCGCCCGCCCAACCGAAAGGCGCGACCGGCGTTCTGGTTCTCGCCGATGGCTCCATCATCTGGGGAAAAGGCTTTGGCGCTGAAGGCGTCGCAGTCGGCGAAGTCTGCTTCAATACCGCGATGACCGGCTATCAAGAGGTCATTTCCGACCCTTCTTATGCCGGGCAGATCATCACCTTCACCTTCCCGCACATCGGCAACACCGGGGCTAACCCCGAAGATATCGAATCGGCCAATCCGCATGCGCTGGGCTGTGTGGTACGCGAACCCGTCACGCCGGCCGCGTCATTCCGTTCGACCCGTAATTTCGATGAATGGATGCGCGCCTGGGGCCGCATCGGCATTTCGGGCGTCGACACTCGCGCGCTGACCAAGCGCATCCGCATGGGCGGTGCGCCCAATGCCGTCATTGCCCATAATCGCGCCGGCAAATTCGATCTCAAACGCCTGTTGATCCAAGCCAAGGGCTGGCCCGGGCTGGAAGGGATGGACCTCGCTTCGGTAATCTCCACCACGCAAAATTACAGCTGGGATGACGGCTTGTGGACGTTGCAGGATGGCTATGCCGTCCATAGCGGCAATGCGCATGGCCCGCATGTTGTGGCCATCGATTATGGCATGAAGCGCAACATTCTGCGCAACTTGGTGGCTGCCGGCGCTCGCGTTACAGTGGTGCCGGCAATGGCAAGCTTTGACGAGATCATGAGCCTGAAACCCGATGGCATTTTCCTGTCGAACGGGCCAGGCGATCCGGCAGCGACGGGGGTTTATGCCGTGCCGATCATCCAGAAACTATTGAATGACGGCATCCCGTTGTTCGGCATTTGCCTTGGCCACCAACTGCTCGGGCTGGCGGTGGGTGCCAGGACAGTGAAGATGCAGCAGGGCCACCGCGGTGCCAATCATCCGGTCAAGCGGTTGTCGGATGGCCGGGTGGAAATCACCTCGATGAACCATGGCTTTGCCGTGGAAACCGAAACACTGCCGGCGACAGCGCGGCCTACCCACATCTCGCTGTTCGATGGCTCGCTCGCCGGGCTGGAGCTGACCGACAAGCCGGCGTTCAGCGTGCAATATCACCCCGAAGCGAGCCCGGGGCCGCAGGATAGCGTTTATCTGTTCGAAAAGTTTGTGGGTTCATTGAAGGTGCCGGCATGACCATCGATCCTGCCCGTCTTGCCGAAGAGCTCGAAGCCAATGAAGAAGTGCTGCTGGCGCTTGCTGAAAATGGCGATATCGCCGAATTGGCGCGAACGATCGACGTGCATTTCAAGGGGCCGCAGGATCAGATCGAAGACCTTGCGGAAGCCGCGCAATCACTGGGTTTTCGCTTCGTCGATTTCGGTGAATTCGAGGATGGCGACTGGGCAGCCGATTTTCAGGTCGATGGCCCCGTTACCCGCGACGCCCTCAAAGCCCTGATCACCCGCGCGCTCGAAATCGAGATCAGCCACGGCGTTGAGTTCGATGGCTGGGGCTGTGCTGCGGAAACCGGCGAATGATGGGCCTTTCGTCACCTCCCCCCGGCGAGGGGAGGTGGCGTTGTCGCGGGCGCGCTCGCTGCGGGCCAATATGACACCGGCTGAGGTTGTCATTTGGGAAATGCTACGAGCGGGACGCCTTAATGGCTGGAAGTTCGCGCGGCAGGTGCCGATCGGACCCTATATTGCCGACTTCGCTGCCCGTCGCGAAAAGCTGGTCATCGAGATCGATGGTCGTTCCCATGACCAGACAATTGCTTATGACGTAAAGCGCGAAGCGCATCTCAGGGCATTGGGCTATACCATCCTTCACATCAGCAACGCCGCCGTCGCCGCTGATCGCGACAGCATCGCCCGCCATATTGACCATCAGATGCGCCTTGCCGCGCCCAAAGGCTCATAATGCCCAAACGTACCGACCTCAAATCCATCCTGATCATCGGCGCCGGCCCGATCATCATCGGCCAGGCGTGTGAGTTCGATTATTCGGGCACCCAGGCGGTCAAGGCGCTGAAGGCGGAGGGCTATCGCATCATCCTCGTCAATTCGAACCCGGCGACGATCATGACCGATCCCGAGCTTGCCGATGCGACCTATATCGAGCCGATCACGCCGGCGATTGTCGCCCGCATTATCGAGCGCGAGCGCCCCGATGCGGTGTTGCCGACGATGGGCGGCCAGACCGCACTCAACACCGCGCTGGCGCTGCACCGCGATGGCACGCTTGAAAAATATGGTGTGGAACTGATCGGCGCCGATGCCGAAGCCATCGACAAGGCCGAGGACCGGCTGAAATTCCGCGATGCGATGACCAAGATCGGGCTCGAATCGCCCAAGTCGCAGATCGCCCACACCATCGATGAAGCCATGGCGGCGCTGGATTTTGTCGGCCTGCCGACGATCATTCGCCCCAGTTTCACCATGGGCGGCACCGGCGGCGGCATCGCCTATAACAAGGAAGAGTTTCTCAAGATCGTCACCGGCGGCCTCGATGCCAGCCCGACGACCGAAGTGCTGATCGAGGAATCGGTGCTCGGCTGGAAGGAATATGAGATGGAGGTGGTCCGCGATCGCGCCGATAACGCCATCATCATCTGCTCGATCGAAAACATCGATCCGATGGGGGTCCATACCGGCGACAGCATCACCGTCGCGCCGGCACTGACGCTGACCGACAAGGAATATCAGATCATGCGCAACGCAAGCATCGCTTGCCTGCGCGAAATCGGTGTCGAAACCGGCGGTTCCAATGTCCAGTTTGCGGTCAACCCGGTCGATGGCCGGCTTGTCGTCATCGAGATGAACCCGCGCGTCAGCCGGTCATCGGCGCTGGCGTCAAAGGCGACGGGCTTTCCCATCGCCAAGGTCGCGGCGCTGCTGGCGGTCGGTTACACCCTCGATGAAGTTATGAATGACATCACCGGGGCGACGCCAGCGTCGTTTGAACCGACGATCGATTATGTCGTCACCAAAATCCCGCGCTTTGCTTTTGAAAAGTTCAAGGGTGCCGAACCTTTGCTTTCCACCGCGATGAAATCGGTCGGCGAAGTCATGGCGATCGGCCGCAATTTCCAGGAAAGCGTGCAAAAGGCCTTGCGCGGCCTTGAAACCGGGCTGTCGGGGTTTGACGAGGTCGAGTTCCTTGTTGGCGCGACGCATGACGAGATCGAGGCGGAACTGAGCCGCGCCACCCCGGATCGGCTGCGCGTTGCCGCCCAGGCCCTGCGCGAAGGCATGAGTGTCGAGCGTATCCACGCGATTGCCAAGTTCGAACCCTGGTTCCTGCGCCAGATCGAGGAGCTGATCCAGATCGAAGCCCAGGTGCGCGCTGATGGCTTGCCCGCCGGCCCCAACAGCTTTCGCCGTCTCAAGGCCAAGGGGTTTTCCGATGCGCGCCTCGCCACGCTTGTCGGCAAGAGCGAGGCCGAAGTCGCCGCGTTACGTCGGTCGTTGAATGTCCGCCCGGTGTTTAAACGCATCGACACCTGTGCCGGTGAATTCACCGCCAAAACGCCCTATATGTATTCGAGCTACGAAGCGCCCAGCTTTGGCGCGCCGGATTGCGAAAGCGAACCGAGCGACGCCACCAAGGTAGTGATTCTGGGCGGCGGGCCGAACCGCATCGGGCAGGGGATCGAATTCGATTACTGTTGCTGCCACGCCTGTTTTGCATTGAATGATGCCGGTTACGAAACGATCATGATCAACTGCAACCCCGAAACCGTTTCGACCGATTATGATACGTCGGACCGCCTGTATTTCGAGCCGCTGACGGCTGAAGACGTGCTCGAAGTACTCCACAAGGAAATGCAGGCCGGCAAACTGGCCGGCGTGATCGTGCAACTGGGGGGGCAGACGCCGCTCAAGCTTGCCGGCGCCCTCGCGGCTGCGGGTATCCCGATTTTGGGCACGGCACCCGATAATATCGACCTTGCCGAAGACCGTGAACGCTTTGCCGCGCTGATCGAACAGCTTGGGCTCAAGCAACCCGAAAACGGCATCGCGCGCAGCCGCGACGAAGCCATCGCGGTCGCCACCCGCATCGGCTATCCGGTGCTGATGCGGCCATCCTATGTGCTTGGCGGCCGCGCCATGGAGATTGTCGATACCCAGGCGCAACTTGATACCTATATTCGCGAAGCCGTGATCGTATCAGGCGCCAATCCGGTGTTGATTGACCGCTATTTGCGCGACGCCATCGAAGTCGATGTCGATGCCATTGCCGATGGCGAAACAGTCTATGTTGCCGGTGTTCTGCAGCACATCGAAGAGGCCGGAGTCCATTCAGGGGATAGCGCCTGTTCGTTGCCACCCTACAGCCTTGGCGCCGCTGTCATTGCGGAAATCGAGCGGCAGACGCACGTGCTTGCCAAGGCGCTCAACGTGTGTGGGCTGATGAACATCCAGTTCGCGGTAAAAGACGACGAGGTTTACCTGATCGAAGTCAACCCGCGCGCCAGCCGCACCGTGCCCTTCACGGCAAAGGCAACCGGCATCCAGGTTGCCAAGATCGCCAGCCGGGTCATGGCGGGTGAAAAACTCAGCGATTTCGATCTGTCGCCGCGCAACAGTGGTACGCACATCGCGGTCAAGGAAGCCGTTTTCCCGTTTGCGCGCTTTCCGGGCGTCGATCCGGTGCTCGGCCCCGAAATGAAATCGACTGGCGAGGTGATGGGCATCGATGGCGATTTCGCCACGGCCTTTGCCAAGGCGCAACTCGGCGCCGGCACGGTTTTGCCCGAAACCGGCAATGTTTTCGTTTCGGTCAAGGATAGCGACAAACCACAGATCGTTCCGGCGATGCGTGACCTTGCCGCCATGGGCTTCAGCATTTTCGCCACCGACGGCACCGCACGGGTTCTGGAAGCCGCCGGGCTGCATGTCAGCACGGTCAACAAGGTCGCCGAAGGCCGGCCGCATATCGTCGATCGTATCAAGGATGGCGATATCGCGTTGATTTTCAACACCACCGAAGGTGTGCAGTCGTTGAAAGACAGTGCGTCGATCCGCGGATCGGCGCTTTACGGACGGGTGCCTTATTTCACCACGGCGGCGGCTTCCATCGCGTCGGTGGCGGCAATTGCTGCATTGCGGCGACACACGCTTGATGTGCGGCCGCTGCAGGACTATCATATCCAGCCAAAGGCGTAAGCCCTCTGGACAGCGGTGATGTTATGCGGTGGCTTGCCATCGGTGGCAAAGCTGTATTTTGCGTGATGATAAGGTTGAGTAACGAACATGGCGACGGTCGAAAAACTGCCTATGCTGGCCGAAGGCCATGCCGAACTGGCCACTACGCTGCGCCGGTTGAAAGAAATCGAGCGCCCGGAAGTGGTCGAACAGATCGAAACCGCGCGCGCCCATGGCGATCTTTCGGAAAACGCCGAATATCATGCTGCCAAGGAACGCCAGGGCCAGATCGAAGCCCAGGTCATCGATTTGGAAGATCGGCTGTCACGCGCGGTCATCATCGATCCTACCACCCTGTCGGGCGACAAGGTGGTGTTTGCCGCCACGGTTCATCTGCTCGATGAGGAAGACAAGAAAATCGTCTATCAGATCGTCGGCCAGACCGAAGCTGACGCACGGATCGGGCGCATCAGCTATTCCTCGCCCCTCGGCCGGGCGCTGATTGGCCGCCGCGTTGGCGAAGAGGTCGAGGTCACCACGCCATCGGGTGATCGCTACTACACCATCGAGGCGGTAGAGTTCATCTGATCGCCAAACGGCAACCGCTTGCGGTAAAGGCTGAGCAATGAAGCCGTTCAAGCCGCCGGTTCCCTATGCCACGAACGGATTGATCGGGCTTTGCGTTGCCGTGCAAGCGGCGCTGACGCTGGCCGGGCCGACTTTTGGGCTGCGCACCGAAGCGATGCTCGGCTTGGTTCCGGCGCGAATCAGCGCCGTATTTGCCGGAATCGAAAGCCCATGGGCGCTGGGGACCCTGGCCAGCCATGTTTTTCTGCACGCCGGCTGGCTCCACCTGGGCCTCAACATGATGTTTTTGCTGTGGGTCGGCCGCTATGTCGAATGGGTGGCCGGGCGCCGGGGGTTGCTGGCGCTATTCATTGTCGGCGGCATTGTCGGCGGCGCCCTGCAAGTTGCCGTGGCGCCCCGATCGCCGGCCGTAATCGTCGGTGCCAGCGGCGCGATCGCTGCCATTTTTGGCGCCTATGCGATCCTGTTTGCGCGTAGCCAGGTGCAGTCGCGGGTTGTTTTGGGCGTGCGTTTGGCAGGGGAAACGCTAACGGCGCTGTGGCTGGCGGCGGCGTGGACCGTATTGCAACTGTTGACCGCGCTGGTCTTCAACGACGACACCGGCGGCTTTGCCATCTGGACGCATATCGGCGGCTTCCTTGTCGGGCTGATCATCGGGCGATTCTGGGGACGCGGGCCACAGATCGGCTGAGCATCGCCACGCCGTTGTTTGCATGAACATCTGGCCAAACACGCGGATCCCGGCAACACTGCTGCGATGCGCGCCATAGTCTGCCATGAATTGTCTCCGGACCGCTCCGGTCTGCGCTTCCACGCCGATTGGCCGGATCCGCCGCCGCCGGGCCCGGGCGAGCTTACGGTGGCCATCAGCCATGCTGCGCTGAATTTCCCCGATCTGCTCATGCTCGGCGGCGGGTATCAATTCCGTCCCGATTTGCCCTTTATTCCCGGCACCGAAGCCACCGGTATCGTCACCGCCACCGGCGCCGGCGCGGCGGCATGGCAGGGCCAGCCGGTGATTATCGGCGCCCGCGGCGGCGGTTTTGCCGGTGCCATGACGGTTCCCGTCTCGCAGGTCCGATCCTTGCCTGCCGGGATGACGGCGGCCGAAGGCGCTGCCTTTACCGTCGGCGCGCTGACTGCCTATGTCGGGCTGGTGGTTCGCGGCCGCTTGCAACCTGGCGAACGCGTGCTGGTAACCGGTGCCGGCGGCGGCATGGGCCTGGCGGCTGTGGCGCTGGCGCGGGCAAAGGGTGCCCATGTCATTGCCGTCGCATCGTCGCGCGACCGGTTGGCGCTCGCCACGGCGGCGGGCGCGCACGAAGTGCTGCTCATCGACCGGTTCACCCCCGTCATCGACCGCCGCGATATCGACATCGTGTTCGATCCCGTCGGCGGCGCGCTGGCCATGCCGGCAATCCGCAGCCTGGCGCGCAAGGGGCGCTACCTCATCATCGGCTTTGCTGGCGGCCGCCCCGATCCGTTTCCGCTCAACCGCGCGCTGTTGAAAGAGATCGAGATCATCGGTGTTCGCGCCGGCGAGCAGGGCCGGCAGGACCCTGCCGCCGGCCGCGCCCATATCACGGCCATAGATGCCATGGCGCTTTCGCTGCGCCCGATCATCGGCCTTGAAGTGCCTCTGGAGCGCGCCGCCGACGCTTTCGCCGCCATGGCTGCCGGAACGCTCACCGGCAAGGCGGTGGTACGCATCTAAAGCAATGACCGTTCAGTCGTGACCAACGGACGTGGCAATTGTGCGGGCAGGGGGCTGGCCGATGCCCGGGTCAGCACCCAGGCGCGCGCAGCGGCGATTTCGGGCGCCAGCGTTGCCGCCTGCGCTGCTTGCCGGGCACGCCGCGCCGTATCGTCAAACGCCAGCGCCGGGTTTTTGGAATATGTATTGAACAACGGCCCGGCGATGGTCGCTGCAACCTGCGCTGCCGCCAATGGCGCGCCGAACAGCGCGCTCGCTGCTGCCAGAACGGCTGCCGGCCGGCTGAACAAGGCATCGGCATCGAGGCTGTGGACGTTGGGATATTCTGCCAACGCCGCGCCATACAATCGCATCTGCGCCAGCCACAGCGCCGCCGCGCGGCCGGCATCATCATCGGGCAGCGCACCCGCCACGGCGATGATCGCCGGACGCAGCGCATTGGTGATGCCGTGCAGCCACTGACGGCTCGCCGGGCTGCGCAAGATGGCGGCAAGATAATCGGCCAGCGGAAAATGCAACATGATCGCCGGCGCCGTCGGCATGGCCGCCAGCAGATCGGCGATGATAAAATTCACTGGCACATTGGCTTTGACGATGGTCATCATCGCCGGATCATAGCGCCGCGCCAGCATCCCGGTGACAAGCGCCAGCCGCGCCGGATCGAGACGATCCGCCATTGCCACCTGCCGCAAGGCCAAAGGTTCGCGCAGCACCAGCCGGGCACCCTGGTCGAGCCCGCGCGCCAGCAGCGTCGATCCGCAATGCGCGATATGAAAGATCCAGCCGGTCAGCGGTACCGGTGATGGCGCACGAAGGCTGGCCACGGCTGGATGACGGGCGCTTTGGCTGGCGGGTTCGATTCGATCATCCAGAAAGATCGATCGCCGGTAGGCAGCGCGGTCCATCGTCAGCGCGATCGCGGTCTCGCCTTCAAAGCCGAACAGGTAATCATCAGGGCTAGCGCGCATCGTCACAGGCATAGCGCTAAGCGCAGCCAAGGGCTATGCTTGGCGCTATGCCGTTGCTGCTCGAACCCGACCGATGGACGTGACCTTGCCGCGCCCGGGCCAGCCGCATGTCGTGCTGACCGCGACGGGAGAGCAAAGCCCGCTGGCGATCGATCCGGCAGCGCTGCGCGCGCTGTACGAGGCGCACGGCGCCCTCTTGCTGCGTGGTTTCGCTGCCGATCTTGCCAGTTTTGCCGCTTTTACGCAGCAATTTTGCAGCGCCTCGGTCTTCAACGAAAGTCCGGATCGCGAGATGCTCGACGGCGGCCATAATATCCAGTCGGTCAACGCCGGTACCGAGCCGTTTCCGCTCCACCCCGAATTGTCGCGTGAACCCTGGAAGCCCGATGTGGCATTTTTTGCCTGTCTGGTGCCACCGCGTGCACTTGGCGCGACAACGATGTGTGATGGCGTCGATCTGGTCCACCGCTTGCCGGCAGCAGTGCGCAACGGGCTTGCCGGCCGGCGGTTGCGCTATCTCCAACCGGTCAGCCCGGCGATTCTCGATTTCTGGCTCGGCACGCCAGATCCCGATGCAACTCTCCTCGCCGCACCGCCGGCTGATTGTCCCTATGCCTTCGAACAATTCGAAGGCCAACTTGTCCGCAGCTTCACCCGTCCGGCGCTTCACACGCCGATGTTCACCAATGAACCCGCGTTCGGCAATTTCCTGCTTTTTTCGTTTTTCCACAACCGGATGCGTGGCTACCCCAGCTTCGATGACGGCAGCATTGTGCCCGACGCCTGGTTGGCCGCGATCAAGGCCAGCGGAGACGGGCTGTCAGCAGCCGTCAACTGGCAGCGCGGTGATTTGCTGATGCTCGACAACAGCCGCTTCATGCACGGCCGCACCGCCGTGGTGCCCAATGACGAGCGCTTGATCGCGTCGCACTTCGGCTATTTGAAGGACGCGCCGCGCAACCCCGAAGAACCCGCTAACCCGCGCTGGCGCCGCGGTGATTTCCGGCCGCCGGGCTTACGCTGATTTGGGCGGCGAATGTGAGCATCGGCCGCCTATTCCAAATTTTTCAAATGCCGGTTATTACTCTAATCGGGTGAAATATTTGAGTGATGGCAATGAAAATTACTATCAGCGCGCTGGGCGTCGCAATTTTGCTTTGCCCAAGTGGCGTCAGCGCGCAAGCTCACCAATACCACAATGCGGTTTCGCAGTCGGCGATGACAATATGCAGCAGTCAATCTTTACTGGTTTCAAATTCAGCACTCAACCGCGACTATGCCGTTGTAATAGCACGACTGTCACCCAATGGCAAAAAAGCCCTTCGTAACGCGCAGCGCGCCTGGATCGTGTTTCGCGACAAGCAATGTTTTTTCGAATCGAACGGCGATGACGGTGGATCGTTGGCGGCAATGACAGCAAATAATTGTGCCCGAGCGCTGACCGACCAACGGGCAACGGCACTGGCTGCGCTCAAAACATGCGCTGAAGGCGATGTCGCCTGCCCCCGATGATGCAAGAGAAGCGAGCGAATCCAATGGCGCTGATACGTTTTTGCGCGGCAAGCATCGCGCTGGCCGCCGCTTTGCTGAGTCTCGCCGGGTGTGGAAACAATGTCGTTAACCCGGCGCCTGACCGATTGTCGACAGAAGCCGCAGTTCCCATTCCGCCGTCACAAGTCATCATTCCGGCAACCATTTCCTTGAGCGATCTTGAACGCCGTATAAACGCCGAGTTGCCAGCTAAATTATACACAATCGACAAAGTTGAAAAAGCCTGTCTACCGGCGCAGAGGGTCTTGGGGTTGAAGGTTACGCCCAATGTCGGATGCCGTATCGTTGGTGCCGTCACGCGCGGGCATATTCGCGTTTTTGGTCGGGGCGAGACGCTGTTTTTGACAATGCCCGTGAGCGCGACGGTGAGCGCCAAAAACATTGGCGGCATCATAAAATCTGAAACCGCGACCGGTGGCGGTGAAGTGCGCGCTAAGGTTCGCCTCGATGTGAGCCGGGACTGGCAACCCCAGGCGCGACTTCTCATCGATTATGATTGGACCCGGAAACCCGGCGTTACAGTTTTGGGCCATCGTTTTACGTTTGCGCACCAAGCCGATGAAAAGCTGGCCAAGGTGATTTCCCGGCTCGAGCGCGATATTCCCAAACATTTGCTCGCACTTAATCCAAAGGCAAAAATCGAAAAAGCCTGGGCGAGCGGCTTCACCACGATTCTGGTCAATCGGGCTAACCCACCGGTCTGGTTGCGCCTGACACCCGAACAACTCGGCTATGGCGGCTATCGGGTGACCCAGGATAAACTATTGTTGAATCTGGCGCTTACGGCAAAACTCGAGACGTTTGTCGGCGATCGCCCGGCCGATCCGGCCAAAGTGCCGTTGCCGCCCGCACAGACTTTCACGGACAAGGGCGGGTTTCAACTCCAGGTGCCGGTAATAGCCAGTTACGAGCAACTGGAACCGGTCCTCGACAAAGCGCTTTCCAAGGTCGCCAGCCGCGGCATCGCCGTGCCCGAAATCGGCGATATCCGTGTGAAATTTGGTAAATCGACAATTTATGCAACGACGAACGGGCGATTGGCAGTCGGGCTCGCCGTATCCGCGAAAACCGGTCGTTGGCCGTTTGCAACCAAAGGCAAGGTTTGGCTGACGGGGATTGCGTATAATGAACCGGGCAGCCAGCGCGTCATGGTGCGCGATTTAACCGTTCAAGGAACGTCCGATGATCGCGCCGGCCGGTTGCTCTTGGCAATCGCCAACTCGGATCAGGTTGAGGCCGCGCTGAGCCACGCCGTAAAACTCGACTTTGCCAACGACCTTGAGAAATTGATCGCGAAAATTCGAAGCGCGCTGGCCGAAAAACGCATCGGCGACTTTGTCGTGAATACCCGGATCGAAAAATTCGAACACGGCCCGATTACACCCGTCGCGCAAGGACTCTACATGCCGGTGAGCGTTTCAGGTGTCGCAACGGTAAGTGTGCAGTCCGACAAGGGCAATTCGCCCGCGATCAGGAAGTAAACGCGGAAAGGGTGGGATTCGAACCCACGGTGAGGTTACCCCCACGACGGTTTTCAAGACCGTTGCCTTAAACCACTCGGCCACCTTTCCTTATGCGCCTCATGCCGGGCGCGCGGCGTCGCTGCAAGCGCTGCGTGCATCGACCGTTCGATTTCGCTGCTTGGCCCTGCGGCGTTTATTGTGGCATCAGATGACGGATGAAGCGTTTTTTGTTCCTGTTGCCACTTGTTGCCATCACTGCCTGCACAAAGCCGGTCGCTGCGCCGGTCGCCGGCCCGCCCCCGCCAGCGCCTTTCGGGGTCAGCCCACCCCGGGCGCCGGTCGTCGCGGCGCCGGCGCCGCCGCCGGCCAATGCCGCCTTCGCCACCTGGCTTGACCAGTATCGCCGGCGCGCGCTGGCCCGCGGTGTCGCGCCGGCGGCGGTCGAATCGCTGCTTGCCGGCATTGAACTCCAGCCCCGTGTATTGGCGCTTGATCGCCGCCAACCCGGTGACAGCGGCAGCGCGACGGCACGATTTGATGCGTATCTCGCGCGGCAGGTCGATGGGGTTCGCATCGCGCTTGGCGTGGCCGCGGCCAATCGCGTATCGACAACGCTTGCCAGTGTGCAGGCCCGCACCGGCGTGCCCGGCGAAATTCTGCTCGCTATCTGGGGGCTTGAATCGGGCTATGGCAAGGTTACCGGCAATTTTGACGTACCAAGTTCGCTGGCCACGCTGGCCTGGGATGGTCGCCGCGCCGCGCTGTTCACGGCCGAGCTCGATGCAGCGCTGACCATCATCGAAAAAGGCCTGGCAACGCGCGCCGCGCTGCGCGGCAGTTGGGCCGGCGCAATGGGTCAGCCGCAGTTCCTGCCGTCATCATTCCTCAGCTATGGGGTTGATGGCGATGGTGATGGCCGCGCCGATATCTGGGGCAATGAAGCCGATACGCTGATGTCGATCGGCAATTATTTCAAAGCGAAAGGCTGGCAACCCGGCTTGTCCTGGGGGCTGCCGGTAACGTTGCCTGCGGGCTTTGATCGTGCGGATATTCGCCCCACCGAAAAGCCCAAAAGCTGCGTTCGCCCGCTTGAAAAACACAGCCGCTGGCTGCCGATCGCGACCTGGAAGGCCAAGGGCCTGACCGGTATCGCCGCCTTTCCAGCCGATGATGTGCCAGCGGCGTTGATCGAGCCCGATGGCGACGGGCAGGGGGCTTATCTGGTTACACGCAACTACCGGGTCATCATGGATTATAACTGTTCGAACTTTTATGCGCTTTCGGTGGCGTTGCTTGGCGATGCGATCAGCAACCGGCCACGCTGACGTGCCGATGCGGCGGCCGGCGTCGCCGGCGGGATGGCGACTGCTGGCGGCAGGATCGTTGGCACTCGTCTTCACCGGCTGCGCTACGCGGTCGCCATCGGTTCCGGCACGCGCCACCCCGGCTGCAACGGCGCAACCGGCACCGCCGCCGGGCCAACTACGCGGTGTGCCGCCAGTCAAAATCGGCAAGCCCTATCAGGTCTATGGCGTCTGGTATTATCCCGCCGACAAGCGCGACTATGATGAACGCGGCATCGCCAGCTGGTACGGGCCGGGCTTTCACGCGCTCGATACGGCCAATGGCGAGCGCTACGATCAGGATGATGTGACCGCGGCGCACAAGACATTGCCGATGCCGAGCTGGGTCGAAGTTGAAAATCTCGATAATGGCCGCCGGCTGACGATACGGATCAACGACCGTGGGCCGTTCGTTGCCGGGCGAATCATCGATTTGTCCCGAAAATCGGCGCAATTGCTGGGGGTCGACCGCGCCGGTACAGCGCAAGTGCGGGTCCGCAGGGTGTTTCCCGAAGCGCAACCGGGGGGCCGCGGGGTAATCGCGGCGGCATTGCCAGCGCTGGCACCAACCGTTGAGCGCCCGGTGGACGCCTTGCCGCCACCGGTTCGCACGGTTGATCTACCCGGCGCGGCAACCGCGAAATCGGGCGCAGCGGCTACCAAGCCGGCCAATGGCTCGCTTTTTGTGCAGGTCGCCGCCTTGTCCGATCCCGGCCGCATTGCCTGGCTGACCGGCTATCTTTCGGCCTTTGGCGCTGTTGTTACCGAAAAATCGCCGTCCGGACTGACGCGGGTGCGATTGGGGCCCTATGCCAATGCGGTGACGGGAAACGCCGCGCTGGCGCAGATGCGCGCGGCGGGCTACACCGACGCTCGCCTGGTTTCGAACGAACCCAAACCCTGATTCAGACCCGAAAGTGTTCCCGACGATGCGTCCCCTCCTGTTTGCCGCCTTGCTTGCCACCGCCACCCCGCTGCTGGCGCAGGTGCCGGGCTATAATACCCCGGCGACTTTTGCCTATATGAAGGATCTGTCGAGCGGCGCGGTGCTCTATGCCAAGGATGCCGATACGCGCATGCCGCCGGCATCGATGGGCAAGATGATGTCGGTCTATGTCGCCTTTCAGATGATCAAGCGCGGCGAAGCCCAGCTCGATCAAAAGGTCATGGTCCGTCCCGAAACCTGGACGAAATGGCATTCGCAGGGCTCGACGATGTTCCTGTCGGTCAACGAACAGGTCAGCGTTGAAAACCTGTTGCACGGTATTGTCACGCTATCGGGCAATGATGCCTGTGTCGTGCTCGCCGAAGGGCTGGGCGGCACCGAAGCAAACTATGTTGCGCTGATGAACCGCGCGGCGAAGCAGATGGGCCTGAAGAATTCCCGCTTTGCCAACACCAATGGTTGGCCTGACCCCAATGAATATGTGACGGCCCGCGATCTCGCCACCATCGCGGAAGCCACGATTCGGGATTTCCCTGATCTTTACAAGCGCTTCTACGCGACCGAAAGCTTCACCTGGGGCAAAACGCTGGGCAAGGGCGAAGATATTACCCAGCCCAACCGCAACCCGCTGCTCGGCCGCATCACCGGCGCCGATGGCCTCAAGACCGGCCACACCGAGGAAGCCGGCTATGGCTTCACCGGCTCGGCGGACCAGAACGGCCGCCGCATCGTGATGGTCGTTGCCGGGCTGTCATCGTTCAACCAGCGTATTGCTGCATCGGTGGATTTCATGAGCTGGGGCTTCAATGCCTGGCAGGCGATTCCGCTGGTCAAGGCCGGCAAGGTCGCGGGCCAGGCCAGGGTTGCCGGCGGCGCGGAAACCACGGTCGCCATGGTGGCGCCGCGTGATCTTTATGTAACCGTGCCGCGCGGCCAGGGCAGTGATCGCACATCGCGGGCTGTTACCGTGGCCGGCCTGAAGGCCCCGATCAAGAAGGGCCAGAAGATTGGCGAGTTGATTGTTTCGGTCAAGGGGCTGCCCGACAGCCGGTTGCCGCTCGTTGCTGCGGTCGCGGTTGAAGAAGCCGGCCCGGTGCTGGCGGCGTGGCACTGGCTGACGTCGCTGTTCGGTTACTAGACCGATGCGCGGCCGCTTCATCAGTTTTGAAGGCGGCGAAGGCAGCGGTAAATCCACCCAGGCGCGCTTGCTCGCCGACCGTTTGCGCGGGCTTGGCCGTGCTGTCGTGTTGACCCGCGAACCCGGCGGCACGCCCGGCGCCGAAGCACTGCGCGCCCTGCTTGTCACGGGTGATGCCGAGCGCTGGAGCCCCTGGGCCGAGGCCTGCATCGTGAACGCCGCCCGGGCCGACCATGTCGATCGCATCATCCGCCCGGCACTGGCGCGCGGTGATTGGGTGATCTGCGACCGCTATGTCGATTCGACCCGTGCCTATCAGGGGGCTGGCAAGGGGCTGGCCGATGCAGATCTTTGCGCGTTGCATGCCCAGATCAGCGGAAATTTGTGGCCCGACCTGACGCTGGTGCTGGCGCTGCCGGCGCACACAGGTCTGGTGCGGGCGGCTTCGCGTAGTACCAAGTCGGCAAGCGCGTCAGAAACGCGTTTCGAAGACCATGATGGCGCGTTTCACACCCGGGTAGCGGCGTTTTTCGCCAGCCTGCCCGAATGCGAACCCGTCCGGTGCCACAGCATTGCCGCCGACCGCTCGGTCGCGGCGATCGCCGCCGATATCGCGGCGCTGGTGACGGCTTGATCGGCCATGATGACCAGATTGCCGCCTTCAAAGCGGCCTTTGCGAGCGACCGGCCACACCA
>JBBQMB010000039.1:0-20259 GCA_038328515.1 Sphingomonadales bacterium | reverse complement strand
TCTCAGACCAGCTAAGGATCGTCGCCTTGGTAGGCCTTTACCCCACCAACTAGCTAATCCTACGCGGGCTCATCCCTAGGCGATAAATCTTTGGTCCGAAGACATCATACGGTATTAGCACAAGTTTCCCTGAGTTATTCTGTACCTAAGGGCAGATTCCCACGCGTTACGCACCCGTGCGCCACTAGACCCGAAGGTCTCGTTCGACTTGCATGTGTTAGGCATGCCGCCAGCGTTCGTTCTGAGCCAGGATCAAACTCTCAAGTTCATGATCGAATAATGATCACACCGGGTTTCTACACCCAGCACAATCAAAACTCGTTTTAGGAGCTTATCTGTCTGCACAACGTTTAACTTGGCATATTTGGCCCCAGATTGCTCTGGAGCGATGTGCTTTGTGGTAACGTTTTAAAGACATATAAGCAGCGTGTTTAACCACGGCACCCGGACCCTAAATTGCCCGGACCGTGGACCGCCGCCCACATGTCCCTTCATTCAACCTACAATGAGAAAGAGCGACACTGTTCGTTCCCCCGGTATAACCAGGTTCCTGACCAGTGCGTATTTTCGAGGTCGGAGCTGAGTCCCTTAGGACTTCGTTTCCGGCGACGGGAGCGGCTTATGGGCCGTTCGAAAGTTCCCGTCAACAACTTTTTTTCGATTTTTTCCGGTTGAACCGGCGTCCATCAAAATCCCCGGCACCGCAGCGAACTCTTTAACCCCTTGAAGTAAGGAGCGAAATCTTCCGCCGCTGTTGGTCTGGCTGGCGAAGCACCGAAGTGCTCGTCGGCCGGGAGTGGTCATCTAGTCGGGGGTCCCGGATGGCGCAACCCCTAAATCGCTTCATGTGTCATTTTTTTGAACCTCTCCATGGTGAACACCCTCATTTCGAGTGGAGTATAACCCGTAAAATCTTCACCCCGGTTGCGACAAATGCCCGAATCGCGCCGGACATTCCCTGGGGAATCGCCCCGTTACGAGCAGATTCGCGGCAATTGGAGGTCAGATCACGTGAATCGGGCTCGAATCGTCGGCTGGTTGGAGGTGCTGCCGGCAATCAGCTGCTGATATAGGCCTTCATCGCTTCGGCCTCGGCTTCGGCTTCATCGAGCCTGACCTTGACCAGGTCGCCGATCGACACAACGCCCAGCAGTTCGCCGTCCTCGACAACCGGCAGATGGCGAAACCGCCGCGCCGTCATGATCTCCATGGCCTCGGCTATGCTGATCGATGGCAACGCCGTCACCACGGCGGCGGTCATGATATCGGCAGCACTGGCAGCCAATATATCGGCGCCATGGGTGTGCAGACCGGCGCAGATATCACGCTCGCTGACCAGTCCGACGATTATGCCGGCCTCGATCACCAGCACGGCACCGATGCGGTTCTCATATAAAAGTTCCGCGATTACGTCGGCGCGCGTATCAGGTGTGACAGATACCAGCGGCTTTTTGCCGATCAGGATCGAACCGATCACGGTGACCTCCCTCTATCCGGGCGCATCAAGCGCCTCTCGGGGACATCATCACCCGAATCGGCAAGGAAGGCAAAGCATGAAGAGCGATGGCACCCGGCGTTCAAACAGCGATCACTGGAAACGGTTCCGACGGCTGATGCTGCTGATGACCGGCATCGCCTTTGCCACCGCCGGCGTTGCGGTCTGGCAGATGCGCGCCGATGGTGTGCCGTTCCACCTGCATTTCGTCATCGCCATGGGCGGCGGCATTATCGTGGCATTGCTGCTGGCCGGCGTACTGATGGGCCTGGCGTTTGTGTCCAACCGGTCCGGCCATGATGAAACGGTCGGCAGCGGCGATGCCGCAGAAGAATAGCAGCGATGCCGCCGACGAATAATCGCCGGCGGCATTTTCATCTTTCAGTCGTCAGCCTTCCGCGACAACGTCATCAACGACTTTGCGCGGCCGGCCACGACGGCGCGGCGCCGGCGCTTCGGTTGATCCGACGGCGACATCCACCGGAACGTCGATAACGGCTTCCTCGGCTACAACTGCAGCCTTTATCGGCGCATCGCGACGCAAGGTCCGACGTTCCGGCCGCACTGCCGGGGCAGGCGCTGCATCATCGCGATTGGTCCGCAGGGTTGCGGGACCAGGCAGGCCCGGAATCGGGCCTTCGTCGATCGGCGCGGGCTCGATTACACGCGGCGCTTCACTGCGCGGCGCATCAACGCGCCGATCGCGGCGACCATCGTTGCGATTTCCATCGCGGGCAGTGTCACGATCGCTGCGGGGTTCGCCCCGCCCCTGGTCATTGCGGGGTTGATCATTGCGGGGCTGGTCATTGCGGGGCTGGTCATTACGCCCCTGCTCGCCACCATCGCGGTTCGATTTCCAGGGCTGGCGCTCGGCATCGCGGCGCGGTTCGCGGTTCTGTTCGCGCTGGCCATCTCGCTGGCTGTTATCGCGCTGGCTGTTGTCGCGCTGGCCATCACGCTGGCTGTTGTCACGCTGGCTGTTGTCGCGCTGGCCACTCTCGCGGCCACCATTGTCACGGGCGTTGCGATCGCGATTCGGTCGTTCGTCGCGCCAGTTGCTGCGATTATCATCGCGGGCTTCGACGCGGCCATCGCCCTGCGAATCATCGCGGTCGTCGCCGTCATCATCCTCATCGCCGTCGCCATCATCGGCGTTGGCATAACCGGCACTATCGTCTTCATAGCTGTCGCGGCGCTGGCGATTGTCGGGCTGCTTGTCGCGGTAATCACCGAGCACGCGGTAATAATGGTCAGCATATTGCAGGTAATATTCCGCCGTCACCCGGTCGCCGGCCTGTTGGGCATCGCGCGCCAGGGCGCGATATTTTTCCAGAAGCTGGCTGGCGTTACCGCGCTGCCTGTTATCAAGCCGGTTACCGTAATTGTTGCCGCCGCCCATCTGCTGCGGGCGCGGGCCATTGTTGCCGCCGCGCCGCCGCCGGTTCTGGTTGTTTCTGATCAACGTTGCGTCCCCGTATGAACGGACGGCAAAAGCCGTGATGCTGGGTTGTCCGACGCTGGTTCCGGCCTTTTAGCCTGAAGCACTCCGCCTTTGGAGCGCCGCCGGTTCTGCCTGCCGAATCTGCTATGTCGAAGGGTGAAGGACTAAAATCCACTTCACCTGCCCGCCGCTCTAGCCGTGATTGCGCCTGCGGCCAAGCAAAAAAGCGTCAGCGTGACAGCGTCACCAGTTCGTACCGGGTCTGCATATAGCCACCGACCCCGCCACACACGAAGATAGCATCATCATCGGCGGTCACCCACATGTCATAGGGCGGGTGCTGGGTGCCCCCCATCGCCGCTTCGTCAACAAAGCGGAAATGCCGGCAGGCGAAGGTGCCGGCGGCGACGGTCTTTTCCGCCTCCCCGACATATTCAAGATGGATTTCGACCCGCGCCAGCATGGGCGGCGTGGCGCCGCGATGATCGGGCGACGGCAGCAACATGGTCAACAGCCGGCGATGCGGGCCCTTGGACAAGTCCATGATTCGCGTCAGGAATCCATCGCCGACAATCGGGTGGGTACCGAACCCCGCCAGCCCATCAGGGATAGCCATGCGCTGCGACACCCGGCCGATCGACGGGCCAAAGCTTTCACATTCGACCTCCCCGGCGTCATGATCGAAACGCACCCAGCCGCTGCCGAGAAACTTGTCATCAAGGCTGATCCGCACCTGGCAATCCAGCGGCCGCCATTGCGCATCGGTCGAATACAGGATGTCGCGCATCACCGTCGGCGCCGGTTCCTCGATCTCGCAATGCGCCTGAATCGTCACCGCGCCATCGGCATGGTGGGTAAAGGCAAAATTCTCGCGCCCACGTTCCTCGTCAAGCCGTTCAGGCTTTTTGCTGGTATAACGGATCGAGCCCGTGATCCGGCGGTGGGGCATGATCGTCATCAGCGTGCGACCTGCGGCGCCATGCCGGCCATCACCTTGAACAATTGGTCAGGGTCGCTGCGGATGAGATCGAGCAGCATCAATTCGGGCGATCCGGCGCGCGCCACCGGAATTTCGGCGCGATCATCGGCCAGCGCTGCCAAAATCTGCCCTGCCGCTTCATCGATGCTGATCCCGGCGTTAACCGGATCATCATTGGGGCCATTGATGCTGCCATCACCCTTCAGCGCATTGGCCGCGATGCCAGTGGCGACAAAGCCCGGCGTCACGACATGCACGCTCACGCCATATTGGGCGATTTCGGCGCGCAATGCATCGGACCAGCCGACCAGCGCGTGTTTCGCCCCGCAATAGGCCGTGCGCAGCGGTGACCCGACCTTGCCCGCCACCGAGGCATTGTTGACAATCGCCCCCGATCCGCGCGCCACCATGGCCGGCAGCACCAATTGCGTCAGCCGCAACGGCGCGAAATAATCGACCTCCATGATGGTACGATACACGCTGAAATCGGTATCGAGCGCCAGGCTGCGCTGCGAAATCCCGGCATTGTTGATCAATATGTCGATGCCGCCGGTCTTGGCCTGCGCCTCGGCAACGACTTCGGGCAATATGGCAAGGTCGGTCGCTTCGAACGGCAGCAGCAGCGTCGATGCCTGACAACGCCCCGCCACCTCGGACAACGCCTCAACCCGCCGCCCCGACAGCACCAGCCGCGCCCCGGCCCGCGCAAAGGCAAGTGCCAGCCCCTCACCGATGCCCGATGACGCCCCTGTGATCCAGATCGTCTTGCCGGCAAATTCCATCACGCTGTTCCCTGAAAATTTAATGGATTGAGGCACCGCCAGCAGCCGGGACCTTGGCCCTCACGCGCCGCCAGCCATCTGCGCGCCCATGCCGGCCATCATGTCGAAAACCTGTTCGGGGTTGCTGCGCGCCAGTTCAAGCACCGCCATTTCCGGGCCGCGCCCCACCGGTATCTCGCGCATCCCGGCCTTGAAGCCTGCCAATATCTGTTCGGCGGCTTCGTCCGCGGAAATGCCACGATCGACCGCGCTGCTGGGTGCGCCATGCGGGCGGCCATCACTATCGAGCGAATGCAGCGCGATATTGGTCTTCACGAACCCCGGGGTGATGACCGTCACGCCGATACCTTCATGGGCAACTTCGCTGCGCAGCGCATCGAAATAGCCGATGATGGCGAATTTGGCCGAACAATAAGCGCTGGCGCCGGGGTTGCCGAACTTGCCCGAAAGGCTGCTGACCACCGCCAACTGCCCTGATCCGCGCGCCCGCATCGCCGGCAGCACCAGTTGCGTCAGCCGCAGCGGCGCAAAATAATCGACCTCCATGACGCGGCGATAGACATCGAACTGCGTATCGCGCGCCAGCCCGCGCGCCCCGATGCCAGCGTTGTTGACCAGCAGGTCGATGCCACCATTAATCGCTTCGGCGCGCGCGACGATGGCGGGCAAGGCATCAAGATTGGTTGCATCAAAGGCCAGCACGGCCGACCCCGGGCAGGCAGCGGCCACTTCGGCGAGCGCTGCCTCGTTGCGGCCCGAAAGGATCAACCGCGCGCCTTCACCCGCCAGCGCCAGTGCGAGCGCACGGCCAATCCCCGATGATGCCCCGGTAATCCAGGCCGTCTTGCCAGCTAGTTCCATAACGCACTCCTTTAACCAAATTGCAGCGCCGGCACCCCGATGACCAGCGGATGCCCCCACAACACCAGCGCCCACAGCGCCGTGCCGCCAATGGTGGCAACCAGCCCCGGCAACGCGCTGCGCCAGGGCTGGCGGCCGCGCAGTTGCGCACCAAAGGGCATGAACCCCGTCGCAGCGATATGATCGGCATAGCCCTGCAGCGCGATGCGCTTCTTTTTATCCTGCATCGCGGCGCCGAACAGCGCGAGAGTAAGGATGCCGCTGGCCAGCACGATGGTGCGCGGGTCAGCGCTCATCGCGATATGCACCACCGCCCAGATGGCAAAGCTCCACATCATCGGGTGGCGGGTGATACGCATCACCCCGCGCGGGCTGCCACCCGCCGGCATGCCCATCAACGCCGGGTTGGGCGCAGTGACCGATCCGACGAACAGGATGAAGGCGAACAACATGGCGATCACCGCCAGCACATTGGCATAGGGCGGCAGGCTCCACAGCCGTTCGGGCGCAATGCCCTTCCACAATTGCCCCGCCCAGCCGAGCGAACCCAGCGCGACCGCCGAATAGACCAGCATGAAACCCTTGTCCCCCAACCGCGCCACCAAGGGCGCGCGCAGCGGATGCGAAAGCAGTTCATGCCCGCCGACAAAGACGGAAATGGCGATGATGAGCAGGGTGATGTCGCTCATTTGCTATAAGCCTTGGGCAGCGCGCCCGGCGTCAGATCACGATAGCGATCACGCAACTGCAACTGGCGCGAGGTCATCGGTTGCGCCACACCATCGATCAGCACCGCCGTCGGTGCCGACGTCAATTCAAGCGGATCGCCATCCCAGACAACGACATCGCCGCGCTTGCCGGCTTCGAGCGTGCCAAGATCGGCCATCCCGAAAATTGCCGCCGGCGCCGCCGTAATCGCCGCCAGCGCCTGGCCCCGGGTCAGCCCGACGCCGCCCGGCACCGCTGCCTGCGCCACGGCATTGCCGGCAAAATAGGGCAGGTTGCGCGGTTGCGCGCCGCTATTGCCGCCAAAGATGCCGAAACCGACCGTGACACCCGCCGCGACCAGCCGGCCGACATTGGAGCGGGTGGAGGCCAGCGTTTCAAAGGCATCGGGGAGGTCGAACAACGATAACGTCACCACCGGCACCCTGGCAGCGGCAATCTTGTCGGCCACCAGCCAGCCTTCACGCGCACCGAGCAGGATGATCCGCAGTTTGGGGAATTCGGCGCGCAGCCCGAGCACCGCCACAATATCACTGGCGCGTTCGACATGAACGACGGCCGGCACGCGGCCGTCGACAACCGGCACCAGGGCTTCGGCATCGAGCCGTTTGATGAGCGAATCCTTGTCGCGCCCGCTATCAAACGCTGCCGGGTTGCGGGCAAAGCGCTGCGCCTCGGCAAAACCGTTGCGCAGGTTGAGCCACGCCGCCGGGCGCGAGCCGCCCGCCGCCCGCGCGCCATCTTCGCCCAGTTCGATGAACTGGAAAGCCCGCCGCGCCATGACGATATCACCGCCCGCCGCCAGGCTGATGATCGCACCCTGCCCGCCAAAAATCTCCCCGGCGATCTCGGGGCCGACAACAGCGCGGGTCACCCCGCCCTGCCGTTCGATAGCGATCGTGGGTGACGCGGGGTTGATCGCCGGCGCAACATCGATCGCGGCCGAAAATGGCGTGCTCCGGGCGCTGGCGTCATTGGTCTGGCGCACGCCTTCGACCTCGACAATGCCGAGCGTCGACATGGCGGTGATCAGCCCCGGGGTGACGAACTTGCCGGTCGCATCGATAACCGTCGCGCCCGCTGGCACCGCCAGCCCCGCGCCGACCGCAACGATACGGCCATCACGAACAATCACCGTGCCATTGGCAATGCTGGTCTCGCCCACCGCCGTCTGCACGGTGCCACCGGTAATGGCGATGGTCGCCGCATTGGCCGACGTGGCGAGCAACGCTGCCAGCAAAAGCGGAAATCGCATCATTTCGGATCTCCAGCGCCAGGCTGGCCGAGCTCGAAATCGGCCATCGGGCGGCGGCGCGCATCGGCCCAATCATACATCAACGCACCATCGATCCACACCCGTTCAGGCCGCGCATAAACTGAAAACGGGCTGGCGTTCCACAACACGACATCGCCCATCTTGCCGGGTTCGAGGCTGCCGGTGCGATCGGCAATGCCCAGCCCCTTGGCCGGATTGAGGGTGAACCACATCATCGCATGTTCGGGCGTGATGCCCAGCCCCATGCGATTGCCCGCCGCCATCGCCTTGGCGGCTTCCTGGTTCAGCCGCTGGATGCCATTGGCGTCATCGGAATGGACAATCGCACAGGCGCCGGCATGATCGACCAGCGCGATATTCTCGCGGATGCCGTCATAGCTTTCCATCTTGAAGCCATACCAATCGGCCCAAAGCGCGCTGCAAATGCCTTCCTTGGCCAAAATGTCGGCAATCTTGTAGCTTTCGACCGCGTGGTGGAAGGCGGTAACCTTATAGCCAAATTCGCGCGCCATCGCGATCACATTGATCATTTCATCGGCGCGGTAGCAGTGATTCTGCACCAGAATCTCGCCATTCAACACCCCCATCAGCGTGTCCTTGGCGAGATCGCGGCGCGGCGCATCGGTCGGCTTGGCAGTGCCGGCCTTGGCCTTGCGGGTATAATCGTCCCATTTGCGCTTGTATTCGGTCGCATCGGCCCAAGTCTGACGGGCATAGGCGATGTTGCCCATCCTTGTCTGTGGCATCTGGTTCCGGCTGCCATAGACGCGCTTGGGGTTTTCGCCGCATGCCATCTTCAGGCTGTAGGGCGCGCCGGGATATTTCATGTCCTGCACGCTGCGGCCATAGACCGTCTTCAACGTCGTGCCGCGCCCGCCGAACAGATTTGCCGAGCCGGGCAAAACGTGGAACGCCGTGACGCCGCCGGCCAGCGCCCGGGCAAAGCCGGCATCCTGCGGCCACACCGAATGTTCGGCCCAAACCTCGGGCCGCGCCGGGCTGGTCGCTTCATTGCCATCGCTGAGCGCTTCAACGCCCGGGCTGGGGTAATCCCCCAAATGACTATGGATATCGATAATGCCCGGCGTAACGAACTTGCCCGTCGCGTCGATCACCGTCGCCCCTGCCGGCACGGCCACGCTGGCGCCGATTTCGGCAATCTTGCCATTTTCCAGCCGCACCGCGCCGGGGCTGAACACCTTGCCCGTCCCATCATAAACGGTGGCGTTCTGGATCACCGTCGTCACCCCGGGATAGGGCTTGTAGGTCGACGGCCAGGGGTCCGATGGAATGCTCACGATATCGCCGGGCTTGCTGCTGGCGGTTTCGGGCTTTTTGGAGGCAGTGGTGGCACAACCAGCGAGCAACAGCAGCGCCACGAGGGTGGTATTGCGCATCAATTGACTCCGTGCATCCAGCGCTTGAGCAAGGGTGACAGCATCAGCAGCAACAAGCCGATGCCCGAAGCGGTCAACCCGATGGTCTGAAACACCCCGGCATAGGTATCGAGGCTGAGCTTCAAATTGGTCACCTGGCCGCCCACGGTTTCCACGCTGGCGACCTGCGCCACCACACCGCCAACATATTGCGCCACGCTGATCGACAAAAACCACACCCCCATCATCATGCCGACGATTCGCGCGATCGACAGTTTGGTGATCATGCTCAGGCCGACCGGCGAGATCATCAGTTCGGCGATCGAATGGATAAGATACAGCCCCGCCAGCCACCAGATGCCAACCTTGTAATCGTCACCAGCAAATTGCGTGCCCCAGACGAGGAACAGGAACCCCAGGCCCACACCGACCAACGCCATGCCGAACTTGACCGGAATGCCCGGCTCGCGCCCGCGCTTGGCCAGCGCCAGCCATAGCGCGCCAAACACCGGCGCCAGCGCGACGATGAAAAACGCATTGAAAAACTGGGTCTGACCCGCGGTGATGGGGATGCCGAACAACGACAATTCGGTGTTGCGGTCGGCAAACAGCGTCAGCGACGATCCCGCCTGTTCGAACAACGTCCAGAACACCACGTTGAAAACGATCAGCACGATCGCTGCCAGCATCATTTCAAATTCCTGTTTGGTGCCGACCCGCAGCGACCAGATCGGGATACCGATCACCGCCACCACAAATGTGGCGAACAACACCTTGCCCAAAATCGGCAAGCCCAGAATATAGCCCATGATGCCTTGCCCGGCGACCGGCGCCGGGGCGTTCATCAGATTGTAGAACAAAAACCAGATCAACGGCACCGCCAGCACGGCGCCGGCATAGATCAGCAGGGACCTGTCCTTGCCCCTTTGCACCGGTGGCTCGCCATAGCCGGCAAGCTTGGGCCCGGCGAACTGGATCAGCGCCCAACTGATTGTCATGCCGACCGCGGCGAGCAAAAACCCTGCCCACCAGCCATATTTATCGGCGAGATAGGGGCAAGCGAGCTGCGACCCCAGCGAGCCGAGGTTGATCCCCATGTAAAAGATCGTGAACCCGGCATCGCGGCGCCGGTCACCATTGGCATAAAGCGAGCCGACCATCGTCGAGATATTGGGCTTGAAAAAGCCATTGCCCACCGTCACCGCCGACAGGCCGATGAGCAGCACCATGGTGAACAACGGATCACGATCACCGCCGGCGACAAAGCCGCCCTTGGCGATGCTGCGCGCTACCGCGCCATCGGCCGCAACCAGCGACACGCTGCCGTCTTCCTGGCCCTTGATCGCCAGTTTCTGACCGGCATCAGCGACATATTGCTGTTTTGCGCCATCGACTTTTTCAACCGTCACTTCATAGCGGGTGCCATCGATGGTGGCATAGGGTTTGGCCGCATCGCCCCCAAAGCACAGAATGAAATAGCCCGCCGCCATCAAGATCGCGCCGAATTTCACCGATCGCTTCGACCCGAGATATTTGTCGGCGATCATCCCGCCGATCAACGGTGTCAGATATACCAGCGACGTGAAACCGCCATACAGGCTGGTGGTCGTTGAATCGTTGAACAGGAAATGGTCGGCAAGATACAGCGTCAACAGCGCCCGCATGCCATAATAGCCAAAGCGTTCCATCGCTTCGGTGGTAAACAGCCGCGCCAGTTGGGCAGGATGGCCAAACCATTGCGGCCTTGTATCGACACCAGGATCAACAGGCGCCCCGGCAGCGGCAATATCGCTCAAACCCTGTACTCCCAAACCCTTGATCCGGCGACTTACGGCCGGTTAAGTCGCCACGATAGCGAGCGATACCGGCGGGGGGAAGAGCCGGGTAGCGCCGACCGCGCAGAGCCGTTACACCCCGAGTGATGACCAGCTTCAACGACTGCACTACGCCCGCTACATTGCTCGCCACCCGGCGTTCGGGGAAAGCCCGTGACATGGTGGCCCCGGGCCCCGATGCGCTACAGCTTGCCGCCATCCTCGCGACTGCTGCGCGCGTGCCCGATCATGGCAAGCTGGCGCCTTGGCGCTTCGTGACCGTCGCCAGCGACCGGCGCGCCGCACTCGGCGCCGCACTTGCAGCGATCTATGTAGCTGAAAAGCCTGCAGCCGGCCGGCTGGAGCGCGAGGCGGTCATCGCCTTTGCGAACCAGGCGCCCGCACTGGTCATCGTCATGTCCCGCCCCGACCAGAGCAGCCATATCGCCGTCTGGGAACAAGAGCTTTCGGCCGGCGGCGCCACCACCATGTTGTGCGCCGCCGCCCATGCCCATGGCTTTGTCGCCAACTGGCTGACCGGCTGGGCCGCTTATTCCCCCGGCGTCGCTGCGCTACTCGGCGAACCGGGCGAACGCATCGCCGGTTTTGTCTTTATCGGCACGGCAATCAAAGCGCTGGAAGAACGGCCCCGGCCCGACATGGCGCAAATCGTCCGCGCCTGGACGCCCTAACCGCAGGTCACGTCACCGCTGCCCGATGTCCGCGACGTGCATTTGGCGCCGCCGCTGACTTTGACATCGCCGCTTCCTGAAATCCGGATATTGGCGGTGCGGGTGGCCGTGACCATCACGTCGCCCGATCCCGAAATGCCGATATCGGCATCGACGCACGCCAGACCGGCAAGGCTCATGTCGCCGCTGCCCGAAATCGCGGTCTTGAGCGTCGTGCATTTGCCAGCGACGGTGAAATCGCCCGAACCGGCGGTCGCCAGAGTAACGGCGGCGCTATTGATGTTGGCGAGGCGAATGTCACCCGAGCCGGCAATCGCGGCAACAAAGGCCGGGCCCGAACCGCCATCAGCGCTGATATCGCCCGACCCGGCCGTGCTCACGCCATGCAGCGCCGGCATCGAAACGCGAATCACGACGTTTTCGCCCTTGCCCCACTTCCACGACATCCCGCTCTTTTCCCGGATCTTGAGCGTGCCGCCGTCAACGCTGATCTCCAGCCGGTCGAGCCGTGCCTGCGGCCCGGTCGCGATGACAGACGCCGCCTTGCCGGTGCTGATCACGACATCGTGCGAACCACCGGCCGCAACCTTGTCAAAGCCCGTCACGGCAAAGCTGCGATCAGCCGCAACGGCCGTGGTGGCGAGCGACAGGCCGACAAGAGCCAGAGCCGTCAGAGTGGAGCGCATGAACCAGATCCTTCATTGTGTATTGTGCGTATAATACACAACGCCCGCCGCCCGGCAAGCCCCTTTGCCCGCGACAAAAAAAGCCCGGCCCCTTGCGGGACCGGGCTGAAAAATCGCTATGGAACGATCAGGCCGCCTTGAGCACCTGTTCGATCTTCAGCTGCGCCGCCGGTTCGTCGATGTTTTCCATCGCGGCGAGCTCGCGCGCCAGCCGCCCGATGGCGGCTTCATAGATCTGGCGTTCGGAATAGCTTTGTTCCGGCTGGTCTTCGGCGCGGTGGAGATCGCGCACCACTTCGGCGATGGAGACCAGATCACCAGAGTTGATCTTGGCTTCATATTCCTGGGCCCGGCGCGACCACATGGTACGCTTGATGCGCGGCTTGCCTTTCAGCGTCGTCAGCGCTTCGGTCAACGTCGCCTGGCTCGAAAGTTTGCGCATGCCGACGGCTTCGGCCTTGTTGGTGGGAACGCGCAGCGTCATGCGTTCCTTTTCAAAACGCAGCACAAAAAGTTCAAGCAGCGTGCCGGCGATTTCGGAGCGTTGCACTTCAACGACGCGGCCAACACCATGTTTGGGATAAACGACATAATCGCCGACATCGAAGCCGAGCGCTTTTGTGTTGGACATCTGGTTTCGTTCCTTTCGCTGCGTCACGGGATCGAGGTGAAAGGCAGGCATGAGCGTCCACATGGATAATGTGGCTGCGGCGCTGCACTTTCGACACTCGGGACGACCTGCCTGCGTGACAATCAGGCTCGCCACCTACCCGGCAGGGGCAGTTGGCAGCAGAGCCGGCGGCGTAACAACGCAGATCAACGCCGTCACAATGCTGTCATAGCATAAAAATCGGCCGAATTCTACTGCCGCATGCCTATTGGCACGACAAAAGCCGAAAAACCGACTGCCAGCGCCGTTATCCGGCGCGGGTCAGGAACCGCTGCCGGGCTTGTCCGAGAAATATTTGTCGAACTTGCCGTCTTCGCCCTTGTGCGCATCGGCATCGTCCGGGCTGTCGCCCTTGACCGTGATGTTGGGCCACGACGCCGAGAAAGTGGCGTTCAATTCCATCCACTTTTCAAGCCCGCCCTCGGTATCGGGCAGAATCGCTTCGGCCGGGCATTCCGGTTCGCAAACGCCGCAATCGATGCATTCATTGGGGTTGATGACGACCATGTTGTCGCCTTCGTAAAAACAGTCGACCGGGCATACTTCGACGCAGTCCATGTACTTGCACTTGATGCAGGCTTCGGTCACCACGTAGGCCATTGTGTCTCCCCTTCGGGCCCTGCCCGATTGTTGAAATCTGCCGGCCAGGCCCAACGCCGGGCCCAGCCATGGCACCGCCGGGACAATCCGACTACGCCTTCACTGTGCCGTTAGAACGTCGCCGTGGCGCTCGTCAATGGTGGCGAACCGGCGCGCGTAAGATCGGTATAAAGCTGGCGGGCTTCATCATACGGGCCGCGCTGTGCCGCCAGCCCTTCGACACGCACGACGATGACTTCGTCGTCACGCAGATAGCTGAGCACCGAACCGGCGCGCACCAGCGCCGATGCCCGGTCGATGACCCGGCCATCAAGCCGCAATCGTCGGCTCTCGCATAAAGTCTGTGCAGCGGATCGTGACTTTGCCAGCCTGGCAAACCACAGCCATTTGTCGAGCCTGAGCCCTGCACCGTAGACCAAATGCTACCTGCCTTTCCGGTTCGTGTCGGCCCGGGCACCTGCGGCGCCAAAGGAAACACCGGCCAGGATTGCGAAGGGCGAATCACCGGGCGTCCTGGCCTCGTTCGATGATTCGGGTAAAACCGGCGGGCGCCGCTGGCCCCGCCACGCATAATGCGCCGCGCCATCGACAAGCTGGAGACGGTAACCCAGCGCCCGCATCAACCGCGCCAATCCGTCGCGGCTCAGGCCGACGCTCGCCGCCCAATTGGGGTCGGGAATAAACGGCGCCCGGCCCTGCCGACGCCCGTGGATGGCGCGCGCGAGCCGGTCGACCATGTCGATACGCACCGCTTCATCGCCGATCTGCCAATAACCCGCCGCCGCAACATAGCCCGGCGGTGCCGCGCTATCGACGATCAGGCTGACGCGGCCCGGCGGCGGCAGCGCCGGCAAGGCGGCAATATCATTGGCCACCGCCCACAACGCCAGCCGCCAGCGCGTCGCCTCGGGCCGCAACAGCCCGGCGACAAACACATGCACCGCCCCCAGCCGCACCCCGGCGCCAACCAGCGCCTGGCGATCGCTGCGCGGCAGCGCTTCGACCACATCGCCGATAGCGCTGCGCTGCAGCGCCCCCAATGTTTCAACCAAGCGCACGATCAGCCCGCGCGCCACCGGTGACAGCGCCCCATGCAGCGCGCGCAGCCGTACCAACGGCGCCAGTTCGCGCCCCAGCGCCGTTTCGAACCACGCCGCCAGCCGCGTTTGCACCCGGCGACGATCATCGGGGACGAGGCTGGCCAGCGCCCGATCAAGCTCGATCCGCGGTGCCATCGCGTCGCGGCCCTTGCGCAACGACGCGACCCGGGCACCAGCCCAGAATATGCGTGGCGGCATGCCGCCGGCAAAATCCAGCCGGAAATCGTCATCCGCCGCCGTCGCCAGCGATCCGGCGCGGCGCGCCAGTTCCTTGACCAGGTGGCGCTCGGCCGCCGCCAGCAACAGCCGCTGTTCACCGGCCCGGGCGCTGGCATCGGCGGTAAAGCGAAAACCATCGAGCGTGCCGATCACTTCGCCTTCGACCGCCACCTCGCCATCGGCACCGATCTCGACGCGCTGGTCTTGCCCGCGCGCCTTCAAATCGCGCAGCAGCACCGCCGTGCGCCGATCGACAAAACGCTGGGTCAGCGCGGTATGCAATGCATCCGAAAGCCGATCCTCCACCGCCCTTGTGCGTTCCGCCCACAGCGGCGCATCGGCCAGCCAGTCGGGGCGGTGGGCGATATAGGTCCAGGTCCGCGCCCCGGCGATACGATTGGCCAGCGTATCGACATCACCGGTCATCCGGTCGAGATGCGCCAGCTCGCTGGCAATCCAGGCTTCGGGCAACTTGCCATTGGCTTCGGACAAATGCCGGAACACCCGGCCGACCAGCCGCACATGTTGTTCGGCGCCGGTCTTCCTGTAATCGGGCAGGCCGCAGGCATTCCACAGCCGGCTGACGCCCCTTGGCCCCGGCGCACGCTCCATCACCCAGGGTTCGCCGGCCAGCCGCTTGAGCACCGCCATGTCGATGGCATCGTCGCCGCGCTGCAGCCCCGGCAGCGGCGGCCGCGCGTCAAGCGCAGCGATCAGCCGGGGCAGGCTGGTGAAATCAAGATCGGTATTGCGCCAGACCAACTGTTCGAGCGGCTGGAAACGATGCTCCTGCAGGCCCTCGATCTCATCGGGCGTAAAGCTTGCTGCCTCGGCGGTGCCAAGCTGCACGGTGCCAAAGCTGCCGTCCTTCTGGTGGCGCCCGGCGCGGCCGGCAATCTGCGCCATTTCAGACAGCATCAGCCGCCGGTGCCGCCGGCCATCGAACTTGCCCAGCGAGGCAAAGGCGACATGGGCGATATCCATGTTGAGCCCCATGCCGATCGCATCGGTGGCGACGAGATAATCGACCTCGCCCGATTGGTACATCGCCACCTGGGCATTGCGGGTGCGGGGGCTCAGGCTGCCCATCACCACCGCTGCGCCGCCCTTTTGCCGGCGCAACATTTCGGCCAGCGCATAAACTTCAGCAGCGGTAAAAGCGACGATTGCGGTGCGCGGCGGCAGGCGTGACAGCTTCTTTGATCCGGCATACGACAGGGTGGAAAAGCGCGGCCGGGTGATGATTTCCGCCTCGGGGATCAACTTGCGAATCAGCGGCCGCAGCGTTTCAGAGCCCAGAATCATGGTTTCGGCATAACCGCGGGCATGGAGCAGCCGGTCGGTAAAGACATGGCCGCGCTCGGGATCGGCCGCCACCTGGCCTTCATCGATCGCGACAAAGGCAACTTCCTTCACTGCATTGATCTGGTCGCCTACGCGACCGAGCGGCATCGCCTCCACGGTGCACAGGAACCAGCGCGCTCCCGGCGGCACGATCTTTTCCTCGCCGGTAATCAGCGCAACCTGTGCCGCCCCCTTGATCGCACACACCTTGTCATAAACTTCGCGCGCCAGCAGCCGCAGCGGAAAGCCGATCATGCCGCTGGAATGGCCACACAGCCGTTCGACCGCCAGGTGCGTCTTGCCGGTATTGGTCGGGCCGAGCACCGCCGTGACAATAGCCGTCGGGGCTGCCGGCCGCAGCGGTTGGCGCAAAAGCGAGGCGGCGAACGATCCGGTCACCGGCGGGATACTGGCGCAGGGCGGAGGTGCAGGCGAGGCGCAACAGCGCCGCAGCCTGGAACGCGGCAAAATCCTGTCGTGGCTTGCAGCCGGCGCATCGCGTCCTTTTCAAACGTTTCAGCCCTGTCGAAAAGAATCGCACGGGATTCGACGGGTTTCAAGTGACCGTTCAAAGACGGTCGGTTCATCGCATTCATTCTGCGACGAAGCGTGGCAGGATTGACACAGACGGTGCGATTCCCGCAATGAATCAATCCTGTTAACGTCATTGCCGTCAGCCCGGGGGGGTTCGCGCTTGTTTGAACCGACTATGCAGGCCGCTGCGATCGGCCCGGGACCGCTGCCGGGCATGGCGGCGCCACAGCGGTTGCCCGGCGCGCGTCGCCGCGCCGCTGCCGCCCGGATTGCCGAATGGCGGGGCCGGGTGGCTGGCCGCAAGCCGCTGGAATTGCTGGGCATCGGCGTTGGTACCGAAATTTCGACCGATCTCGGCGACAGTATCGGTAGCCGCAATTGGTGGCTGGGCCTCGCCGCGTGCACGGCGCTCTGTGCCGGCGCCATCACCCTTGGCACGATGGTCGCGCCGCTACCGCAACTGTTGCGCCCGCAATTGACTCCGGCGCAACGCGAAGCGGTCAAACCACAAAGCATCGCCCCGCTGGCCTATGGCGCCACCTCCGGCAGCCCGGTGCTGCCATCGCCGCGCCTTGTCGAACGGCTTGCCGAAGCGCCGGAACGCCCGCGCCTTGAATTGACCGCCCGCATCGATGGCCGCAGCAGTTTTGAAACACTGTTGCGCCGCGCCGGCGTGGGGCGCGATGACATCGCTCGCGTCCTGGCGCTGGTCGGCCCGGTCGCCCGGCTCGGCGCGCTGCCACGCGGCAGCGAGGTTGATCTCGTGCTCGGGCGGCGCAACACCAAATCAGTGCCGCGACCGCTCGAATCGCTGGGCTTTCGCGCCGCGTTCGATCTCCGGCTGCTGGTCAGCCGCAGCGCCGACGCCCTGCAACTCAAGCGCATCCCGATTGCCGTCGATTCAACCCCGCTACGCGTCCAGGGCGTGGTCGGCGGTAACCTCAATCGCGCCCTGCGCAGTGCCGGCATCCCGGCCGGGCTCGCCAATGAATTCGTCAAGAACATGGGCTATGCCGTCGATTTCCAGCGCGGCGTCGGCAAGCGTGACCGCTTTAGCATCGTGGTCGAGCGCGACCGCGCCGAAACCGGCGAAATCCGCTATGGCCAGTTGCTGTTCGCCGGGCTTGACCGCGTCGGCAAGGACCCGGTGGAACTAGGCCGCTTCGCTGTTGGTGGCAGCAGCCAATTCTACCGCGCCAATGGCGAAAGCGCCCGCAAGGGCCTCATGCGCACCCCGGTCGAAGGCGCGCGGCTGACCAGCGGCTTCGGCATGCGCTTTCACCCGTTGCTGGCCTATTCGCGGATGCATCAGGGGGTTGATTTCGGTGCCCCGATGGGCGCGCCGATTTTCGCCGCCGCCAATGGCACGGTCAATTTTGCCGGGCGTCACGGCGGCCATGGCAATTATGTCCAGCTCAAGCACAGCAAGGAATTGATGACCGGCTATGCCCATATGTCGCGCTTTGCGGTGCGCGCCGGGCAGAGCGTCGCCCAGGGCCAGATCATCGGTTACGTCGGCTCCACCGGCATTTCGACCGGCCCGCATCTTCATTACGAAGTCTGGCTGCGTGGCCAGGCGACCAACCCGGTGTCGTTGAAATTCATTGGCGGATCGCAGCTTTCGGGCAGCAATATGGCGCGTTTCCAGGCGATGATGAACCGCCTGCGCCACATGGAATCGGCAGGCGCTGCCGCAGCCGCCACCGATCCCGCCGCCAATCCCGAACCCGCCCCGCGCCGTGGCAAGCGCCGGCGGTAGCGACAACGGCATGGCCAGCCGCGCTGCGCCGCGTTATCGAGTATTCATGCGCATAATATTTCCTGCCCTGCTGCTGCTGGCCACCCCGGTCATCGCCTTTCCCAGCCTGCAACGCGACGTCGCGCGCATCGTCAGCCCGGCCTGGGCCAATGAAGCGAGCCGCGACAACGCCGGTGAAGCCAGCAAGGTCATGCGCATCCTCAACATCCGCGCGGGCCAGACGGTCGCCGATATCGGCGCCGGCAGCGGCTATTACACCATGCGCGTCGCCCCTGTTGTCGGGCCGCAGGGCCGGGTCATGGCGCAGGATATCATGCCGGCTTATCTGGCGGCGCTCAAACGCCGCACCGTGCGCGCCGGGTTGACCAATATCAGCTTTGTGCGCGGCACCGCATCCGATCCGCGCCTGCCGCGCGCCAGCATCGATGTCGCCCTGCTCATCCACATGTACCATGAGATTGCCGAGCCCTACGCCTTGCTCTACCGGCTGCGCGCCAGTCTCAAGCCCGATGCCCGTGTTGCCATTGTCGATCTCGACCGATCATCGGCGGCGCACGGCATGCCCAAGGCACTGCTGGTCTGCGAAGTCCGGGCGGTCGGCTATACGCTGGTCTCGATCGACGATCTCGAACCCGGCTATCTCGCGGTATTCAAGCCGGCAGCCCCGGTCGATCCGCGTAGTGTGAAAGCCTGTCGCGGCTGATTGTCAGCATGCCGCCTTGCCGCTCCCCGATGTCATGGTAGAGGGAAGTCATGGCACCTCCCTTTCCTTTTTCCGCGATCGTCGGCCAAGCCGAAATGAAACAGGCGCTGCTGATGGCGGCGGTCGAACCGCGCCTTGGCGGGGTCATGGTCTTTGGCGATCGCGGCACCGGCAAATCCACCGCTGTCCGCGCCCTTGCAGCGCTGCTGCCGCCAATGAAGATCGTCGCCGGCTGCCGCTACGGCTGCGCGCCGCTTGAAAAGGGGATGGCCGAACCGGCGCCCTGCCCCGATGCTTGCCGGGCGCGCGCCGGCAAACAGACCGCCGAGGTTTCGGTACCCTTCGTCGATCTGCCGCTCGGCGCCACCGAAGACCGCGTTGTCGGCGCGCTCGATCTCGAACGTGCGCTGGCCACCGGGGAAAAGCGTTTCGAACCCGGCCTGCTCGCCAAGGCCAACCGCGGTTTTCTCTATATCGACGAGATCAACCTGCTCGAAGATCATCTCGTCGATCTGCTCCTCGATGTCGCCGTTTCGGGCCAGAACCTTGTCGAACGCGAAGGCCTGTCGATCCGCCACGCCGCGCGCTTCATCCTCGTCGGCTCGGGCAACCCCGAAGAAGGCGAATTGCGCCCGCAATTGCTCGATCGCTTCGGGCTTTCGGTTGATGTCCGCACCCCGACCGAACTTGCTGACCGGATCGAAATCGTCAAACGCTGCGACCGCTTCGACCGCGACCCCAAGGGCTTTGCGCAAACCTATGCCGATGCCGAGGCCGCCACGCTCGCCGGCATCGCCAAGGCACGCAAGAAACTCCCCGATGTCACGGTTGCCGATGACATGCTCGAACTCGGCAGCCGGCTGTGCCAATCGGTCGGCGCCGATGGCCTGCGCGGTGAACTGACGTTGCTGCGCGCCGCCCGCGCCACGGCGGCGCTGGCCGGCAAAAAACACGTCACCCCGCAGCATGTCGGCGCCGTTGCCGCGCTGGCACTGCGCCACCGCCTGCGCCGTAACGTGCTCGATGATACCGGATCGACGGTGCGCATCACCCGCGCCGTTGCCGAACTCATTGGCGCATGAACCAGATCGCCCGCCTGACGGGCACGCCGGCTGTAGCGCCGGGGCCTGAGCCCGATCTGCCCAGTCCTGACCTCAACAGTGCCAACCGCTGGGCGCTGGCGCTGTCGGCGATCGACATCA
>JBBQMB010000038.1:0-21175 GCA_038328515.1 Sphingomonadales bacterium | reverse complement strand
CCGACGACGCCGACGATCCACTGGCTGCCGATCACCGGCTTGAACAATTGCGTCACGCCTTCCTCGGCCATGTCGGTGAGGGCAGTGCGCAACTGCTTGGATTTGGTCGGGTCCCCCAGCCGCACCCGGCGCAGGATTTCGGGGGCAAAATTGGGGATGCCGGTAAAGGTCACGTCATCCTTTTCGACAAGGCTGTCGCCGACCCGCAAAACGCCGTGGTTGGGAATGCCGATGATGTCACCGGCAAAGGCTTCGTCGGCAATCTCGCGTTCCTGGGCGAAGAAAAAGATCGGCGAGTTGATGGCAATGGCCTTGCCGGTGGCGACCTGGCGCAATTTCATGCCGCGGCGGAACTTGCCCGACGCGATGCGCATGAACGCGATGCGGTCGCGGTGCTGCGGGTTCATGTTGGCCTGCACCTTGAAGACAAAGCCCGACACCTGCGGATCGGCCGGGTCGATTGCCGCCGTTTCGCCATTGCGCTGCGCCGGTTGCGGCCGCGGGCTGGGCGCAAATTCGGCGAGCGCATCGATCAGCGCTTCGACACCAAAATCCTTCAACGCCGATCCGAACAAGACCGGCGTGAGCGCGCCCTTGCGATACAGATCGGCATCGAGCGTCGCATAGCCGCCCAGCGCCAGTTCGGCCTGGTCGCGCAGCCGCTGCGCAATCGGCCCGCACAGCGTATCGATCAACGGATCATCAAGGCCGCTGGTTTGCACGGTTTCGCCCGCCGCATTGGTGCCGGTGCCATCGGGCTTGAGAAATTTGTGGCTGCGCAGATCGTACAGCCCCTTGAATTCGCCGCCCATCCCCGCCGGCCAGTTGAGCGGCGCCACATCGAGCGCCAGCATGTCAGACACTTCGTCGAGCAGCTCGAACGGGTCGCGGCCTTCGCGATCGACCTTGTTGATGAAGGTGATGATCGGCACGTCGCGCAATCGGCAGACTTCGAACAACTTGCGCGTCTGGGCTTCGATACCGCGCGCCGCATCGATGACCATGACGGCAGAATCGACCGCGGTCAGGGTGCGATAAGTATCTTCTGAAAAATCCTCATGCCCCGGCGTGTCGAGCAAATTGTAGACAATGCCACCCCGTTCAAAGGTCATCACCGACGAGGTGACCGAAATGCCGCGCGCCTGTTCGATCTTCATCCAGTCCGACCGGGCGCGGCGATTCTGGCCGCGCGCGCGGACTTCGCCGGCGGCATGGATGGCGCCGCCGAACAACAGCAGTTTTTCGGTCAGCGTGGTCTTGCCGGCATCAGGATGCGAAATGATCGCGAAGGTGCGGCGCTGCGCCGGAATGGTCATTCAGGAATATCGCGCTGGCATCATGATGCAGTCGCTTTGGCAGGGCGCGCGCCGCGGCGCAATGGGGGCCATCGCACCCGCAAGCCGCGCCGCGCGACAGAATGCATCGGGTCAGCGATAGACCGAGTCAGATGCCCTCTGGGCAGATTCGCACATGTAGCGTAAGATGCCATTGTCGGGGCATTGAGGATTCCGCATTGCGCATCAAGGCGTTCGCTACTCTGGGGCTGCTGCCGGCGATATTTGCGGGCTTCGTGATCGCTGCGCCCGCCCGCGCCGCCAGCCTGTATACTGTTCCCAAATATGCCGCGATCCTGATCAATAGCGCCAATGGCGAAGTGCTCTACGCGCGCCAGGCCGATGCGCCGCGCTACCCCGCTTCGATCACCAAGGTGATGACGCTTTATGTGGCGTTCGAAGAATTGCGCGATGGCAATATCCGCGACAGCGACATGATCCGCATTTCGTCGGCGGCAGCGCGCCAGCCGCCGTCAAAGCTCGGGCTGAAACCCGGCGCCAAAATAAGCGTTCGCGAAGCGATGGGCATCATCGCCACCAAATCCGCCAATGATCTGGCCGTCGCGCTCGCCGAATATATCTCGGGCAGCGAACGCGAATTTGCCGTGCGCATGACCCAGACCGCGCACCGGATCGGCATGTCGCGCACGACATTCCTGAATGCGTCGGGCCTGCCGGCGGTCGGACATATGACGACAGCACGCGATATCGGGACATTGTCACGCGCCGTCATCCGTGATTTTCCCAAGCGCTACCCGATCTTCAGCCAGGCCAGTTTCGAATATGAAGGCCAGCAGATCGCCAGCCATAACCATCTGTTGAAGGGCAATATCGGCGTCGATGGCATCAAGACCGGCTTTACCAACGCCGCCGGCTTCACGCTGGCCGCTTCGGCAGCGCACGATGGCGTGCGGTTGATCGCCGTGGTGCTGGGCGGGCCGAGCCGGATGCTGCGCGATAATAATGTCACCGATCTGCTCGATAGCGGCTTTGATGTGCTCAACCGGCGCCAGCGTGGCGAAAACACCACCGTTGCCGCCAATTTTGCCGAGCCCGATGATCTGTCGGACGCCGTGATGGACCGGATCGCCAGCGAACTGCCTTCGGCTGACGGGCTGGTTTATGTCGCGCCGGTACGCGCTTCCGCCGCCGGGCGTCCTACCCGCCCGCTGCAGTGAGGCGCAGCATCCTGTCGGGCGCGGAGTCTTCGTGAGGCGCAGCATCCTGTCGGGCGCGCCGTGGGAATCCAAGGTCGGCTACGCCCGCGCCGTCATCAGCGGAGATTTCGTCTTTGTCGCCGGCACGGTCGGGCGCGACCCGGTGACCGGATTGCTGCCAAAAGCGGTGACCGATCAATGCGCCAATGCGCTGGCCATCATCGCGGCAGCGCTGGCCGACGCCGGGGCCAGCTTTGCCGATGTCGTGCGTGTCACCTATTACCTGCCCGATCGTGCCGATTTCGAACCCTGCTGGCCGCAATTGCGGGCGGCGTTCGGCGCAAATCCGCCGGCATCTACCGTGGTCTTCGCCGGGCTCATCGACCCGGCGATGAAAATCGAGATCGAAGTTACCGCGCACCGCGCCATAAACTGACGACTGGTTTCAAACTTCGGATACCGCTAACCTCGCAACGGGGGGAATTGGCGATGTTGATCAGGCCGGCCGAACGAATCGTGCGAACCTGGCATAGCGACAGCCGGGTGTGGGACCGGCTGGAACCGCGCGCCGGTGATATCATCGTCTGCACCGCGCCCAAATGCGGCACAACCTGGACCCAGCGCATCGTTTCCATGCTGATGCTGCAATCGGCAGCGCCCGTCCCGGTGATGCAGATCCACCCCTGGCTCGATGCGTTTTTCATTCCGCACGAGATCGTCATCCCGATGCTCAACAGCGCGCCGCAGCGGCGGATGCTCAAGACGCATCTGCCGTTCGATGCCATGCCGTTCCACGATGACACGCTGTATATCCATGTCGCGCGTGATCCGCGCGATGCCTGCATATCGTATCACAATCACTGCAATGGCATGACCGCCGACGCACATGCGCGGATGGATGCCCAGGGCCTTGGCATTCCCGAGATTGCCACGCCCTATCCGCGGCCGCCCGCCGATGCGCATGATTTTTTCCGGCGCTGGCTGCGCGATCCGGCGTTTGCGCCGTTCGATGATTGGACCAGCGCCGAATATTTCGAACTGCAACGCAGCTATTGGGCGGTGCGTACCCAGCCCAATGTGCTGATGGTGCATTACAACGACCTCAAGGCCGATCTGGCGGGCGAAATGCGGCGGATTGCGGCGTTCATTGGCGTTGAAACACCGCCGGCACTCTGGCCCGATCTTGTTGAAGCCGCCGGCTTTGCCGCCATGCAGCGCGATGGCGATGCGTTGCTTGGGGTGTCAGCGCAAAGCTTCAAGGAAGGCGGCAAGACCTTCATGAACAGGGGCACCAATGAACGCTGGCGCAGCGTGCTGACCGATGCCGATCTCGAAGACTATGACGCCGCCGCCAGCGCCGGGATGGCGCCGGCGCTGCGTGCCTGGGTCGAAGGCGGCACGCGCGCGGCGGGCGATCCGGCGCTGCTGCCGGCATGATGTTGCAGTGGCGGATCGGCGCGGTCACCGTCACGCGCGTCGTCGAAATGGACCTTCCGGCGCCCTATCACCCCAAATATTCGCTGCTGCCCGAGGCGACCTCCGCCGCGTTGCAAACGATGCCCTGGCTTTACCCCGATTTTGTCGAGCCCGATGGCACATTGAAAATGTCGATCCATGCGCTGCTCGTCGAAGCGCCGGGGCTGCGGCTGGTCGTAGACACCTGCATCGGCAATGATCGCCCGCGGCGTTTGCTGCGCGGCAAAAGCCTCGCCACGCCGTTTCTGGCGCGCATGGCCGAGGCCGGCTGGCCGCGCGAAAGCGTTGATGCGGTGGTCTGCACCCACCTCCATGTCGATCATGTCGGCTGGAACACGATGCGGGTCGGCGATCGCTTCGTGCCGACCTTCCCCAACGCCCGCTACCTGATCGGTCGGATCGAGCACGCCCATTGGTCCGCCGCCGATGATGAAAATCAGGCCGAAATCATGGCCGATGCCGTAACGCCGATCTTCGCCGCTGGCCTTGCCGATCTCGTCGAGATGGACCACCGCCTGTCCGCCGAAATCCGGCTGCTGCCCACCGCCGGCCACACCCCCGGCCATGTCAGCGTGGTGATCGAAAGCCTGGGGCAAAAAGCCATCATCACCGGCGACATGATGCACCACCCCTGCCAGATCGCCCACCCCGAATGGACGGTGCGCTTTGATGAAGATGGCGACGCTGCCGCCACAACCCGGCGGGCGTTCATCGAACAGCACACTGACACGCCGGTGCTGATCATCGGCACCCATTTCGCGGCGCCGACAGCGGGGTATATCGTGGCTGATGGCGACAGGTGGAGGTTCAGACCCGATTGCGTTTTGGCTGAAGCGCTCTGATTCGACGGAGTCATGCCAGCCTGCGCTGGCATGACCGACGCTTCAATAAAGCCAGTTGGCGGTGCTCACATGGTCAACAGCCGAAATACCCACCGGAGGCCCTTGCTTGCGGTCGATGCTCAGAAAATCGAATAGCCGCCGTCAATCGGCAGCATGACGCCGGTGATGAAATCAGCCGCCGGGCTAGCGAGGAAAACCGCAGCCCCGGCGCATTCATCGGTTTCGCCCCAGCGTGCGGCCGGCGTGCGGGCCATCAACATGGCGTTGAAGCCCTCCCACGCCGGATCGGTGCGCGCGGGCGCGGTCATATCCGTCGCTATCCAACCGGGCGCAATCGAATTGACTTGAATATTATGCACCGCGAGTTCGATCGCCATCGATTTGGTCAACTGCATGATCGCACCCTTGGCGGCGCTATAGGATGGCAGCGCCGCCGCGCCAAAGATCGATGTCATGCTGGCGAGGTTGATGATCTTGCCGCGTTTCCGAGTCAGCATCGATTGCGCGGCGATCTTTGACAAAAGGAACGTCGCGTCGAGATGGGTGGCAATCGTGCTGTCCCAACCGGCTTCGCTCTGGTGCAGGATGCCGCCACTTACATCCGCCGTGCCAGCGTTATTGACAAGAATATCGATGCCGCCAAGGCTGGCTTCGACCTCGGCCATCACGCCAGCCAGCGTATCGCGCTTGGTAACATCAAGCGCCAGTGCCAGGGCTGGCACGCCGAATGCCTTTAGTTCGGCAAGAACCGCCGCGTTTTTTTCGGGGTTGCGCGCCAAAATGGCCACCGCTGCGCCGGCACTGGCAAGGCCCAGCGCAATGGCGCGGCCAATGCCGCCATTACCGCCGGTAACAACGGCTACGCGACCGGAAAGATCGAATGAGGGCGGGCGGAACGTCATCGGCTGTCCAGTCGTCTGTGGCCCGAAAGAAAGCTGCTATCAGGGCTTGATGAAGCGATAATAAAACCGGTCAGTCTTGCCGCGCACTAAGGGGTCGAACACCAAGGTTTCGGGGTTATCCCCCGCCGTCCGCAGCAACGCCACATCGCCGGCAAATTTGAAGCCGGCTTTTTCGAAATCAGCGCGGACGAGGGCCGGGTCGATGCGGTGGGTTTTGTCGGCTTGCAGGCGCGGGTCCATGCCGGCGATGCCGATATGATCGATGACGATCACTGTGCCGCCCTTTTTCATCGCCTTGAACAATCGCGCGGTGAACGCCGCCGGGTCCATTTTGGGAAATTTGAACTTTTCCGATGACCAATAGAGATCATGATAGGTCAGATGGAAAAACGCCGCATCCAGCCTGGCCGGGAACACCATGTCGGCGGGCATTGATTTGACCAACGTCACATTGGGCTGGCGCGCCACCAGCGCATCCCACGCCGCCAAGGCCTTGGGGTTATCGAGAAACGCCGGGGGCTCGATGGCATAGACCTTGCCCTTGGGGCCGACACCGCGCGCGAGCAATTCGGCATAATAGCCGGCGCCGGGCATGAGATCGATGACCGTGGCGCCGGCCGCAATGCCGCTGGCGACGAGAACTTCAACCGGCTTGCGCCCCATATCGAGCGACATGGCTTCGGGCGGGCGATTGCCGAGATCGACCGCCGCCATCGGCTTGGCCAGCCCGGGCGTTATAACAGCGAGCGCGATCAGCACGGTGCGCCACATCCGTTTGACCATCATCGTCGCTCCTGTGCTGGCGCTGCGATTACATCGGGCGTTGGGGCTTGCTGAAAATCGCGATGACATCGGCTTCGAAGCTTTCGAGGCTATCGGCCTTGAAATCGGGGTCGAAGGCCGGCGCATCCCAGCGATCGACGAGCTTTTCCGCCGTCGCAAACCAGGGTTCATCGCGGAAACGATCGCGCGCATCGCCCGATTTGCCGAGATATTCGTAATAATATTTGCCCTGGAAATCCTGGTGCCATTTGATCGTGTGATAGAGATCATCCGAAACATAGGGCTTCAGAATCTCGGCGGCGATGGCGCCGTGATTGGGGATGCTCATCAACTTGCCGATATCATGGCACAGCGCCGCCACGACTTCCTCGGTGGTCGCGCCATCTTGCCGCGCCAGCGTCGCGGTCATCAGGCTGTGCGCGAGCTGGTTGGCGCCAAAGCCGACTTCAATGGCTTCGAGCCGGCGCAGCGATTCCATGATCTGCTGCGGGGCGGCCGTAACCTGGTGCTTGCCGTGTTCGCGGGCGATGTGCCCCCAATCTTCGGCGGATCCTTCGAGCATGGTCGTGAACATCGACTCTAGGCCTTTCCTGCATGAATGGCGCGATACTGCGTCCGTAGCGCAACTTTATCAATCTTGCCCGATCCCAGCTTGGGCAATTGCTCATGGCTCATCCACAACCGCGCCGGCACTTTGAAGGCGGCGAGGTCACGCGCCACGAAATCATGCAGCGCATCGGGTTCGAGCGCGGCGCCGGGCTTGGCATACACCACCGCGCCGACGATTTCACCGAGCCGTTCATCGGGCAGGCCAAAGACGCTGGCTTCGGCGACCGCCGGATGGGCATAAAGCGCCGCTTCAACCTCCTGGCAGCTGATGTTTTCGCCGCCGCGGATGATGATGTCTTTCTTGCGGTCAACGATAAACAAATAACCTTCGGCATCGAGATAGCCAAGATCGCCCGAGCGGAACCAGCCATCGCCCGGAAACGCCGCCAGCGTGGCTTCGGGCTTGTTCCAATAGCCGCGGCAATTACAGGCCGAGCGGATGCAGATTTCGCCGACTGCGCCAACCGGCAAGCCAGCGCCGACTGCGCCGTCCCCATTATCGATGCGCAATTCGACCAGCGGCGGCGACGCGCGGCCGGTGCTGGCCGGCTTGGCGAGGTAATTATCGCGGAAATTGCCAGCGCCAACGCCGTTGGTTTCGGTGAGGCCATAGCCCTGCACCGGGTGCTTGCCAGGCAACGTCTTGCCCAATCGCTCGACATGTTCGGGCGGGCGCGGCGCGCCGCCGCTGGCAATATCGACGAGTGACGACAGGTCATATTTATCGCGATCAGGGTGCTGCATCATCTCGAGGCTCATCGTCGGCACCCCGACGAAATAGGTGCAGCGTTCCTTTTCAATCAGCCGCAGCGCATCGCCAGCATCCCATTTGTGCATGATGATCATCTTGCGGCCGATGGCGATCGACACCAGCAGCACCGGCACTGAACCCGTAATATGGAACAGCGGCACGTTGAGCAGCATGACCTGTTGATCGGCAGGCTTGACCCCGGCCTCGGCTGAAAGCTGGAGCAGCGCCAGCCCGGCGACGAGATAGTTCATGCCGCCCGAAACAATGGCGCGATGCGTCGATACCGCGCCTTTTGGCGTGCCGGTCGACCCGGATGTGTACATGATCGTCGCATCATCTTCGGGCGCGATTGCGGGCAAAAACCAGGTCGTGTCGGGCGAGGCGGCGATTTCGTCCTCGACCCGGGCAACGCCGAGATTTGCTGCGACTTCGGCCGAGGTGCGCACGGTCAACACCTTGGTGTGGCATTGTAATTGGCTGATCCGCCGGGCGCGTTCCTCATCGACGATGGCGACCCGCGCGCCTGAATCGCGCAGGCCATAATCAAGCTCGTCGGCGGTCCACCAGGCGTTCATCGGGATGGCGATGCCGCCGAGATGCAGGATGGCGATGAACGCTTCGATCCAATCGGGGTAGTTGCGCATCGCGATGGCAACGCGGTCACCCTTGGCAATACCATGGCGGTGCTGGAGCATCGCCGCCATTTTCAGGCCGCGCGCATAGACATCGGCAAAGGTGTAGCGTTCATCGCCGAACACCAGAAATTCGCGCGGGCCTTGCACGGCAAAGAAAAACGCGAAAAATTCGCGCATCGACGGCGGCGCGGCGCTGAACACCGGCAGGCTGGCGTCACGCACCGTAGCGGTGCCGACTTCCAACTGGCTGCCGGGGCCAGTGATCGTGGCGACAGCAGCATCGATGGCGGTATCAAGTGCAGATTTCATGGCTATTCCCCAGGCGTGACCGAGCGGCTGCCCCCGCTTCTTGTTGAACCAACATTGGCCATGCGCTGCTGCCTTGGCAACGGCTAGGCGGTATTTTGACGATTTTGGCGCTCAATAACCCATCAACCGCGCCATCCGGTCGCCATGAAAGGCAATATCGCCAAAAGTCTCCTGCGCCGCGCGGGCGCGCTTCATGAAAAAACCGATGTCGAAATCATCGGTCATGCCGATGCCGCCGTGCATCTGCACCGCTTCGTTGGTCGCCAGCTTGGCAACTTCGCCCGATTTGGCCTTGGCGAGGCTGGCGAACAGCGTCGCGCGCTCATCGGCATCATCGAGCGCCGTCAGCGCCCGCAGCGTGGCCGAGCGCGCCAGTTCGACTTCGCAAAACAGATGCGCGGCGCGGTGCTGCAACGACTGGAACGTGCCGATTTTCACCCCGAACTGGTCACGCTGCTTGAGATAATCAACGGTACGATCAAAGCTTTCAACGCTGACCCCGAGCATTTCCGCCGCAAGGCAAGCGCGCCCGGCATCGAGCATTTTTTCCAATATGGCAAAGCCGCCGCCCACCGCACCGAGCACATCGGCGCCATCGACCTGGACATCGGCGAGTTCGATGCGCGCGGCGTTGCGGCTGTCGATCATCGAGCGGCGCGTGGTCGTGACGCCAGCGGCCTTGGCATCCACAAGGAACAGCGTGATGCCATCGGTGTCCTTGGCCTCGCCCGCCGTGCGCGCCGCGACGATCAGCGTATCGGCGACATGGCCATCGAGAACAAAGCCCTTGGTGCCATTGAGCTTGAAACCATTGCCCGAGGGCGTTGCAGTCGCTTCGACCAGCGCCGGGGAGTGGCGCGCCGCTTCATCGGCGGCGAGCGCAAACAGGCGTTTGCCTTCCGCAATCAGCGGTAGATAGCGCGCCTGTTGTTCGGGCGTGCCGGCGGCCACAAGCCCGGTGGTCGCCAAAATGCCGGTGGAAAGCATCGGCGCGGCGCTCAGGTTGCGGCCCATCGCTTCCATGATCAGCCCGGCGGCGACATGGCCAAAGCCGGCGCCGCCATGGGCTTCGGGCACCAGCACCCCGGCAAAGCCCATCTCGGCCATCTTGCCCCAGGTATCGCGGTCGAACCCCGTCGCATCGGCGGCATCACGCAGCTTGCGGTGCTGAGCGACCGGGGCTTCGGTCTTGAAAAAACCATCGGCGGAATCGCGGATCATTTTCTGGTCGTCAGTAAGTACGAGTGCCATCTGATCTTCCTTCTCCCCTCCCGCGTGGCGGGAGGGGCCGGGGGTGGGGTTTGGTGTCGGGTTACGCCCCCGGCAATTCCAGCACGCGCTTGGCGATAATATTGAGATTGATCTCGCTCGTACCACCCTCGATCGAATTGGCCCGGCTGCGCAACCACGCCCGCGCCACATCGCCCTCACCTTCGCCCGGGCCTTCCCAGGCGAGGGAGTCACTGCCGCCGATACTCATCAGCAACTGCATGCGATCCTTGTTCAATTCGGTGCCATAATATTTGAGCATCGACGACAGCGCGCCAACGCCCTGCCCGGCCTTGGCTTCGTCCTTGACCCGCTCCATCGTCAGCGCAAAGGCCCAGGCGTTGATTTCGTGACGGACGATATCGGTGCGCAGCCCGGTATCGGCGAGGATCGCCGCATCCATGCCGATATGGCGCTTGGCGACTTGCGCCAGGCTGTCGCGCCCGCCGCCGCCGGTGGAATCGCTGCCGCCGATCATTTCGCGTTCGTGGGTGAGCAGATATTTGGCGATGTCCCAGCCCTTGCCGGCGACGCCCATCAGATTATGCGCCGGCACCTTCACATTATCGAAAAACGTCTGGCAGAACGGCGAGGCGCCCGAAATCAGCTTGATCGGCGAGGTCGAAACCCCGGGGCTGGCCATGTCGAACAACAGGAACGAAATGCCCAGATGCTTGGCGACGGTAGGGTCGGTGCGGACCAGGCAGAAAATCCAGTCGGCCTTGTCGGCATAGCTCGTCCAGACCTTTTGGCCGTTGACGACGTAATGGTCGCCTTCCAGCACCGCCGAGGTGCGCAAGCTGGCAAGATCGGAGCCCGCGCCGGGCTCGGAATAGCCCTGGCACCAGCGGATTTCACCGCGCGCAATCGGCGGCAGATGCTCGAGCTTCTGGGCTTCATTGCCATATTTGAGCAGCGCCGGCCCGAGCATCCAGATACCGAACGATGACAGCGGCGAGCGCGCATTGATGCGGCGCATTTCGGCGGCAAGCACCTTGGCTTCATCGCTCGACAGCCCGCCGCCGCCATATTCGGCCGGCCATTGCGGCACGGTCCAGCCCTTGGCACCCATGCGGTCAAGCCACAGCTTTTGCGCATCGCAGGTGAATTTCGCCTGGCGCCCACCCCAGCAGATATCGGCATCGCGGGTGATCGGGGTGCGCATTTCGGCGGGGCAATTGGCTTCCAGCCATGCGCGCGTTTCGGCGCGGAATTGTTCCAGATCGGCCATGACTATGTCTCCCCAGTGGCATTTTTGCTGCCAAGGCTTTATGATGGCAGTTGCCGTTAACGGCAAGCTGGCAAAAGGGCGCGGACGCTTGTTTGATGTGTTGCACGTAGCGGTTGATTTCGCTTCATTGCCGCTGCGCCCCGAGGTTTTCTCGATCGGGCCGTTCGGCGACTGGGGGCCGTTCGCGCTGCGCTGGTACAGCCTGTCGTATATCGCGGCGATCCTGTGCGGCTGGTGGCTGCTGTCCCAGATGATCAAGCAGCCCGGCGCCCCGATGACTGCGACCAATGTCGATGATTTCATCACCTGGGCGACGCTGGGCGTCATTCTGGGTGGGCGACTCGGCTATGTGATCTTCTATAATCCGGCGCAATATATCGCCGATCCGCTGGCGATTTTCAAAGTCTGGGATGGCGGTATGTCGTTCCATGGCGGCTGTTTCGGCGTCATCCTCGGCTGTTGGGGCTTTGGCCTTGCCAACAAGGTGTCGGGGCTGCGCGTGCTCGATTATGTCGCCACCGTGTCGCCGCTCGGGCTGGGCTTTGGCCGGCTCGCCAATTTCGTCAATGGTGAACTCTGGGGCCGGCCGACTGGCAGCAACTGGGGGGTCATCTTCCCCAACGCCGGGCCGGAGCCGCGCTATCCGTCGCAATTGTTCGAATTCGCGCTGGAAGGCGTCGTGCTGATGACCATCCTCACCGTCCTGTTCTGGGCGACCCGCGCGCGCTTTCGCCCCGGGCTGCTCTCGGGTGTATTCGGCATCGGCTATGGCGCGTCGCGCTTCATTGTCGAATTTTTCCGCGAGCCCGATCGGCAATTGGGCATCCTGCCTTCGGGGCTGACCATGGGGCAGACGCTGACGCTACCGATCATCCTTGTCGGCATATTGCTCATCATCAACGCGCTGCGCCGGCCGGCGACACCCCAGCCCGCATGACCGCGCTGGCAGCGGCGCTGCGGGCCCGTATCGCGGCCAACGGCCCGCTGCGGCTCGATGCCTGGATGGCGGCGTGCAACGCGCATTATTATGCCACTCGCGACCCGTTCGGCAGCGCCGGCGACTTCACGACCGCGCCGGAAATCAGCCAGATGTTCGGCGAAATCATCGGCGGCTGGGTGGGGGATCTGTGGCTGCGCTCGGGCCGTGACGCGCGGCTGGTCGAGCTTGGCCCCGGGCGCGGCACGTTGATGGCCGATGCGCAGCGGGTGCTGGCGCGGCTGCCGGGCTGGGGCACGGTGCCGCCGGCGCTCGTTGAAACCAGCCCGGTGTTGCGCGCCGCGCAAGCCGCGCGCGGGCCGGGCGAATGGTTCGACTGCATCGAAGATGTGCCCGATGATCGCCCGCTGATTGTCATCGCCAATGAATTTTTCGATGCGCTGCCGGTGCGGCAATTCGATGGGCACGGCAGCGAAACCGGCGTCGATTGGCGGGACGGCGGCTTTGCGCCGACGCGACTGCCGGCACCAGGCACCGCCGCGGGTGAGGTGAATGACGCCGGGCGCGCCATCATCGACCATCTGGGCGCGCGCTTCCGGCGGGGCGGCGGCGCGCTGCTGGTCATCGATTACGGCTATGCCGAGGCGACCGCACAGGACAGCCTGCAGGCGCTGCGCCACCACGCCGCGGCGGACCCGTTCGCGCAGCCGGGCGAAAGTGACCTTACCGCGCATGTCGATTTCACGGCGCTGGCCGCTGCCGCCCCCGGGCTGCGCATCGATGGCCCGGTGGCGCAGGGCGTCTGGCTGGCGCGGCTCGGCATCGAGGCGCGCGCCGCACAATTGCGCGCCGGCGCCGATACGCGCGCGGCTGCCGCCATCGCCGCTGCGCTGGTGCGGCTGACGGCACCGGCGCAGATGGGCAATTTGTTCAAGGTGATGGCGATTTCGTCGCCTTTCTGGCCGCAACCAGCGGGGTTTGACGCATGATCAGCTATCGCGATGCCACCGTTACCGATGGCGCCGTGCTCGGCGGCATTGCCCGCGCGACGTTCATCGATACCTTCGGCAGCCTGTATAAACTCCCCGACATGGCGACCTTTCTCGCCCAGGGCAGCGATGCCGCCTATGCCGCCGAACTTGCCGACCCCGATATTGCCGTGCGCTTTGCGACCACCGGCGGCGCGCCCATCGGTTTTTGCAAGGTCAGCAGCCTGAAACTTCCCGCTACCAGCCCCGGCCCGCGCGCTGCCGAACTGCGCCAGCTTTATATCTACAAGCCCTGGCAGGGGCTGGGCATCGCCGATGAACTGACGCGCTGGGCGCTCGCCACGGCGCGAACGCGCGGCTGCACCGAAATCTGGCTGTCGGTGTTTACCGAAAACCCTCGCGCCCGGCGTTTTTATGCCCGGCACGGTTTTGTCGAAATCGAGCCCTATCATTTCATGGTTGGCAACCAGGCCGATGAGGATGTTTTATGCCGGGCGATGCTTTGATGGTCGATCTGGTCACCGCCCCCGGGCTTGGGGTCCGGCATGGCTTTGCCGGCCGGCGCGGCGGGGTTTCCACGGGGATATTCGCCGGCTTGAATGTCGGTCTTGGCTCGTCCGATGATCCGGCAGCAGTGCGCGAAAACCGTGCGCGCGCGGTCGCGGCAGTCGCGCCGGGCGCAACGCTGGTGACGCTGCATCAGGTACACAGCAACATCGTCGTGCCGGTCACTACGGGTTTCGCCGATGCCGAGCGCCCCCACGCCGATGCGCTGGTGACGGCCACGCCCGGCCTCGCGCTGGGCATATTGACCGCCGATTGCGCACCGATTTTGCTCGCCGATGCCGACGCCGGTGTCATCGGCGCGGCGCATTCGGGCTGGAAGGGCGCGCTAGATGATATTGCTGGCGCGACAGTCGCCGCGATGGTGGCGCTCGGCGCGCGACGCGAGCGCATCGTTGCCGCGATCGGCCCGTGCATCGCGCGCGCCAGCTATGAAGTCGATGCCGGGTTTCGGGATCGTTTTCTAGGCCATGCGGCATCGCATGACGGCTTTTTCGCGCGCGGCGTATCAAAACCCGGCGGCGACCGGTTTCAATTCGATCTCGAAGGCTTTGTCGCGATGCGGTTGGCGGCAGCGGGAGTGGAACGTGTCGCGGCGCTGGGCATCGATACCTATCCCGATGCGACGCGCTGGTTCAGCTATCGCCGTACCACCCATGCCGGTGAGCATGATTACGGCCGGCAGATTGCCCTTATCACCTTATAAAAAAACCCGCCGTTCCGAAGAACGACGGGAATTTTCAGATCGCCCTTGCAGGAAATGAGGTTCAGGCAGTGACCGCGACGCTACGGCGGCGGGCGGCAACGCCAACCAGGCCGAAACCGACGAGCAGCAGGCCCCAGGTGGCGGGTTCCGGCACAGTGGCAACGAGGCCGCTAAGCGCAAAGCCCTGGCCAGCCGTGCCGAGGTAATTCACATCACCACGCGCACGGGTCGTGATCAGGTAGCGGGTGAACCGCACATCATTGACGAAATCGAACGACGACGTACCGCCGTTAGGGGCGGTATTGACGAGGTTGAGCAAGGTACCGCCGGCTCCACCCTTGATAGTACCTGCGGCAAGGCCGCCGGGAACCAGGGTTGTGCTCGTGCCCGTGCCGAAACCAAGGTTTGCAAACGTGTTGTCAGCCCGGATGCCATAGACCTGCACCGTGTCATCATTGTCGACCGAGGTCAGCGTCAGGCCCGTCAAACGGAAAGCATTGCTGCCGGTGAGCAGAAAGGATTCGCGCAGCGGGTTAGCCATGGTTCCTGCCGAGTTGGTGTCCATCTGAGTGCCGGAACCGCCACCCGTGATGCCGAGGCCGCCGGCCGTGCGGCTGATCGTCATGGCTGCCGTAGCGGCCGTCGTTTGCGAAAAATTCGTCAGCGAGTTCGGCAGCGCATTGAAGCGGCGGACGGTTACATCAACCTTGAGGCTGGTGTTCTGCCGCGTTACCGAGGTAACCGCCGTGCCAGCGCCATTGAAGCCGGCGATCAGGGTCACGGCCGATGCCGGGGCGGCAACGGCGGTTGCGAGCAAAGCGGCAACCGTGAGAAAACGCATCATGTTCACTATTCCTTCTAAATGTCCCACCGCTTTTGCGGCTTTTGGTTGTGCATCAACTTAACGCTTCGCCCGCAGAGGTGGATGATTGCTTAAGCACATGCAAATATCATGCCAACTGGTTAAATTCGAACATCTTATTGACGAAACAACATTAATTGTTTTTTAATGTTTTCAATATGTAAAGAAATCCGACAAATTAACGTTATCCCTGTTGAAATTCCGTCACGATGGGATTTCACGCTTCATTGGTGGAAAGTCGGCCCGATCGGCCGGCGGTAACGACTGGTGCCGCCGATGGCAGCGCGAGACCAAGCGGCCAGCGCGCCGCCAGCAGCCGATCCCGCGCCAGCCAGGTCAGCGTCACCCCATCGGACTGGTTGCCGCCCAATATGCGAAAGGCGCGATCATCCTGCCCGGCATGAAAGCCGACATGGCCGGTACCGCCTCGCCGGTTGCCGCGCCAAAACACCATGATGGCGCCGGGCGCCGGCGCTGTGGGTTGGCCATAGGCCGCCCAGGCGCGGGCCCATAGCGGCTGGGCCGGCAAGGTGCCGCCCGGCAGCGTTTTGGCGAGGCAGTGCGCCACGAACAGCCCGCACCACGGCACGCTATCGCCCGCATAGGCCAACCCGAGCGCCTGTGCCCACGCCAGAATGACGGGATTATCACCCGCCCCGGCGCGTTCCCGAATGCCGAGCAAGCCAAGCGCATGGTCGAACCAAGGCGGCGTGGTGCCGAGCAACGCCCGGGTCTGTGGCCCCACGACACCGTCGGGCGTCAGGCCCTGCGCCACCTGAAATGCCCGCAAAGCCGTGCGCGTGCGCGGGCCGGCCGCCCCATCAATCGGGCCGGGATCGAACCCGGCAGCGACCAGCGCCGCCTGCAAGGTTTTTGTGGTCACTACCGTTGTCATCGCAAGCTCCCGCCGTTGCCGACTCGATAACTAACCCATTTGGTGATATGTAGGACAGCATCTTGTACCAACGAAAAGGTTGCAGCGGCTGGGCTCGGTCCGGCTTGCTTTACGCCCGGTTCATCGTCGCGACGTTGACGGGCGCGTCAACCGGCGTATGTGCCGCGGCGTGCTGGGTGGTCCGGTGCGTTTTATCCAGGCCACCACGTCGTTGTCGTCGCCTCGGTCCCCGCCGGTTTATTTCGGGATCGCTGGCCCCGGTTGCGCATTTGAATGTGACTTGATGCCCTTTACCCTTCGTCTTTCGGCTTCGCAGATCGCGCTTTTGGCCGCGATCGCTGTCCTTCCGGTTTCGGTGCAAGTATTGGCCGAACCGGGCGCTGCGCCCTTGGCGGCAGTAGCGCTGCAGGACGCTACCGTGGCGACCGCCGTAACGACCGCAATACCCGATGCTGATGAGCGTGAAACGCCCGACGTCGCCGAAGTCGCCATCCCCGATATTGCTGCCGCCGACATCGAATGCGTTGCCAAGGTGGTGCATCACGAAGCTGGCAACCAGCCGCGCGCGGGCCAGCTTGCCGTGGCGCATGTGGTCGTCAACCGCGCCGAATCAGGGCGTTTTCCCGAAAACGTCTGTGATGTTGCCAACCAGCCCGGGCAGTTTTTCCGGCTCGCCAGCTATCATCCAGCCCGCACGACCGCGGTATGGCGCGCCGCTGTCGCTGCGGCCCGCGCCGCCTTGGGCGGCAAGAGCAGCGATATGACGAAAGGCGCCATGTTCTTTCGCAGCGCTGCGTCGCGCCCGGACAAGTTTTTCCAGAGCCGTCAGCGCGTCATCCAGTTGCACGATCAGATTTTCTATCGCTGATCGGGCGCTTGCGCGCGCAGCCATGATTTGTTGAGCATGGCGCGTGGCTTGGCCAGCCCATATGTGGTCATTCGTGCGTGCCATTGATCGGCGAGCGCCGCAGCCTGTGATTGCAGCGGCCCCGGCGTTTGTTCATCGATCCAGCTTTTCAGCGCAATGCTGTTGGTGGCGAGCAGGAATAGCGAAGCCATCGCAAGGCTGACCGCCGTCCAGCGCAGCGGTGCCGCCGTGCCCGGTGGATCGGCCAGATCGACCGGGGATTCAAAACGATCGGCGGCCATCACTGCTCCTGCGGTCAAAACTGGTAATAGATGAATTCGGCAACGCCCTGAAACCGCATCGCATCGATGACCAGCACCAGCCCGCCCATCGCCAGCCCCAGCGCCGGTGCCGGCCATAGCGCCACCCGCCCGGCGAGGCGCGGCAGCAGCCCTGGCGGCACGAAATGGATCGCCATGCCGCCGGCGATGAGCACGCCGAGCAACGGGGTCAGCGATATCGCCCCCGGCCGCAGGCTGATGATCCCGCCCAGATAGGCGATTGCGACATCAAAACCCGGCGCGCGAAAGAATATCCAGCCCAGCGTGACAATGTGGAAGGTTATCAGGATGGCGATCGGGCGCGGCACCATCGGCCACCCCGCCGGCTTCACATCGTGCCAGATGCGTTCGGCGACAAGCACCAGCCCGTGCAGCGCCCCCCAGATCACGAACGTCCATTTGGCGCCGTGCCAGATACCCCCGAGCACCATGGTGACGGCGAGGTTGCGGCAGACCATCCACAGCCCGCCGCGATTGCCGCCCAGCGAAATATAAAGGTAATCGCGCAGCCAGCTCGACAGGCTGATATGCCAGCGCCGCCAGAAATCCTGGAGCGATCGCGCGCGATATGGCTGATCAAAATTGCGCGGGAAACGATAGCCAAGCAGCGCCGCCAGCCCCACCGCCATGTCCGAATAGGCCGAAAAATCGCAATAAATCTGCACGGCATAGCCATAGGCACCCAGCAGCAGATCGGCGGCGCCATGGCTGGCCGGATCGAAAAAGATCGGATCGACGAAATTGACCGATAGTTCCGATGCGATGACCGCCTTTTTGAACAGCCCCCACAGGATCAGCGACAGCCCCGCTGCCGCCATGCCGCGCGTCAGCCTTGGTACCGATGCAAACTGCGGCACGAGATGCGCGGCGCGCACGATCGGCCCGGCAACCAGATGCGGGAAGAATGACATCAGCAGGGTGATATCGAGGAGGCTCGCGTGGCGGGTGCGGCCGCGCGCAATGTCGATCAGATAGCTCATGCCCTGAAAAGTGAAAAAGGAAATACCCACCGGCAGCACGACCTGGATGAGCGGCAAATCGCGGCCCAGCCCGAATTTCATCAGGATCGGTGCCAATTCTTCGACGAAAAAGCCGAAATATTTGAAGAAGCCGAGGATGCAAAGGTTGGCGACAACCCCCAATGCCAGCCACGGCTGACGACCCCTCAGCGTGATGGCGCGGGCAAAACCCCAGTTGATGCCCGCCGAAGCGATCAGCAGCAGCACGAAGCGCCAGTCCCACGCGCCATAAAACACCCAGCTGGCAACCAGCAGCAGCAGCTTGCGCCATTCATTGTCGCGGGCGCCCAGCGTCCACACCAGCACGAAAATACACAGGAAGAACAACCCGAAGGTCAGCGTCGGGAACAGCATCAGCGCGGTGCTACCCCGGCGGCGGCCCCGGCAACGATTCCGGCATGCGCCAGATCGATCCGCAACCGGCGGGCAACCTCGGCGCCGCCGGCGCTGGTATAATGGATGAAATCACCGGCCATCAGCCGCGGCGTCGCCTGAACATTGCCAACCGCCGCACAAGTGCCCCCCATTCGCGCTTGCCAGTCCCAAAAGGCGAGGCCCATTTCGGCCGCCACGCCGCGCTGCGCCGCGCGCACCTGCGCAAGCCCGGGCGGCGCAAACAACGGCCTGCCGGTGCCGACCTGTGACCGCGGCTGCGGTTCGAGCGCAGTGCGGGCCGGCGGCGGCGGCACATCGACCAGCGCAAAGCCGGGCACGAGCGGCGGCGGCAGCGGCGCCGCATCGGCAATATCAAGCGCGATCAGCGTCGGCAACGCCACCTGAAACGCCGGGGCATTATCGATAAAGCTGTTGCAATCGGGTGCCGGACCCTCGGCGTTGTTCTGCAACACGCTGTTGCGCGTCAGCGCGTCGGGGGCGCCGATGATCAGCATCGGCACCGGCCCCGCCAGCCGGCGCAGGCGTTCGACCTGCTGGCGCAGCACCGCCGCGACGCTGCCGGCATCGACGCGCGGGGCAAAGCCTTCGTTGGTGCCAAAGGCGATGACGATCAGATCGGGCGCCCAGGCGCGCAATTCTTCGGCAATGACGGCATCGTCGCTGCGGGCGAAATGAACGAGTTGCGCGCCGGGCACACCAAGGTTCGACAGCATGATCCCGGCGCCGCGCCGTTCCACCCCCCACGACGTGAGGCGCGCCTGGCCATTCAACACCCGTATCGCCGCCTGTTTCTGGCGGTCTGGCGCTGTGAAGCGGCGGCAACGCGGCGTATCGGCATCGGCAACAAGGTCGATGGTTTCCACCACCGCCCCGAGCGTTACCGCCAGCTTGCCGCCAGCAGGGCCGGCAACCGCACAAACCAGCAACGCATCGAATTCCTGCCCCACATCGGCGACAAGACCAAGCGTTGCCCCGGCGGTGTTGCTGACCAGTGTATAACCCGACAGGCCGATCGGCGGGCGGGGCAGCGCCGACACCGCGCCGAACACGCCTTTCACGGCCCAGCCGGATGAAACCGTTATGCCGAGCCCGCGCGCGCCATAGCCCGGATAGGGTCGCCCGGGCGGCAACATGCCGCGCCCGCCATTACCCAACCGCGCCTGCCAATCGTCGCGCCACGCCCGGGTGATGGCATCGCCGGCGGTATGACTATCCCCCAATTGCAGGATGTGCAGCGGGCGATCGGCGGGCGGATGCGCCAATTGTGCGGCAAAAGGCGCCAGCGCTTCAGGTTGGCACAAGGTTGCCGAACAGGGTTGCGGCGGCGCCGTTGCCGCGAGCAGGCCAAGCAGCGCCGCGATCATCAGGATGCTGTGGCCGGGGTGGGCATGACCACCCTGCTGGCTGGGCTGGCCGCATCACGGCGCGCGGCGGCGACATGGCCGATGATGCGGGCCACCAGCGGTTCAGTGAGGTGTTTATAGCCGCCGAAGGTCATGTGCACCCCGTCATTGGCGCGCATCGGCCGGGGGGCGCCAGTCACCGGATCGGGCAGATAGGCGGCATAGGCACCGTTGGCATCGACCGAGCGCGAGCGGGTTTCGATGAACGGAACATCAAGCCGCGCCATCAGCCGTGCGTAAAAGGCATTGAGCCCCTGGATATCGCCATTATAGCGGCCCTCGCGCATTTCGGGCAGTCCGACCCAATAGACCTGGGCACCCTCACGGCGCAGGCGGGTGACATAGCGGGTGATGCGGGCGCCGATTTCGGCCTGCCAGCCCGGGCTGAGCAGGCTGGCGCCATGGCCATTGGCATAGACACCCTGTGTGTCATTGGCCCCGAACGAGATGACGGCGATGTCGATCGGCCCTTGCCCAAGCTGTTCGGCAAGCCGGTCTTCAAGGTTGAGGCTGGCATAGCGGGTGAAGCCCGTCGCGAGCTGGCTATAGCGCACCACGTCGAAGCCGGCCTTTTTGGGCAGTTGATTGGCCAGCGCCGACCAGATGCCTTCGCCAAAACTGTCGCCCAGCACGGCAATCCGGATCGGCCGGCCCGCGGTGATGGCGCTGGTCAGCGACGGCGCATAGCGCAGCGCACATTCCTCAGTGCCCGTTATCGGCAGCAGCGGCGGCGGCACCGCTGGCAGCGCGGGGGGCGCTACGGGCGCAGCGGGCGCTGAAAAACCCGACGCAAAGGCAAGGCCGATCGCGATGCCGACAGCGACTCCGAGGAAAAGCACCGCCGTGCGGTCGAGCAGGAAACCCAATCTAGCCGTCACCGCGTCTGCCGTCATGTCGTGCCTTCAGGCCCCCCAGCCC
>JBBQMB010000037.1:0-21184 GCA_038328515.1 Sphingomonadales bacterium | reverse complement strand
GCTCGTCGCCGGCGGGCTGGCGATCACCTATCTTGCCAGCGTCGATGGGCAAGGGGCCTGGCGGTTCATCGCCATCGCTGGTGGCCTGGCCATGCTGTCGGTGCTCGGTGACCTTTACGAAAGCCATTTGAAGCGCCGCGCCGGCGTCAAGGATTCGGGCGCGATCCTGCCGGGCCATGGCGGCGTCATGGACCGGCTCGACGGCCTGGTGCCGGTAGCGATTGCCGGTGCGGTGGTGTTTGCTTGGACAGGCTGGGCCGGATGAGCCGGTCGTTGACGATTTTGGGCGCCACCGGATCGGTGGGCAGCCAGGCGCTCGATCTTGTGGCGCGCAATCCGGGGCGCTGGCAGGTAGAGGCGCTCACTGCCAACAGCGATGTAGCCGGGCTGGCGGCGGCGGCGCGGGCAAGCGGTGCGCGCTTTGCCGCGATTGCCGATCCCGCGGGCTATGCCGATCTGAAGGATGCACTGGCCGGCACCGGAATTGCCGCCGGCGCCGGACGCGAGGCGATATGCGAAGCGGCGCAGCGACCCGGGGATATCGTGCTGACCGCCATCGTTGGCGCGGCCGGGCTGGCGCCGACGCTGGCAGCGGTCGAACGCGGCGCGACGCTGGCGATCGCCAACAAGGAGACGTTGGTCTGTGCCGGGCCGGTAGTTGCGGCCGCAGCCAAGGCCAGCGGTGCGATACTGCTGCCGGTCGATTCGGAGCATAATGCGGTTTTTCAGGTGTTCGATCACGAGCGGCCGGAACGGGTGGCAAAGATCATCCTGACTTGCAGTGGCGGGCCGTTCCGTACCCGCAGCCGCGCCGATCTGGCCGGGGTGAGCGTTGCCGATGCCTGTAACCATCCGGTCTGGTCGATGGGCGCCAAGATCTCGATCGATTCGGCGACGCTGATGAACAAGGGTCTCGAACTGATCGAGGCGCATCATCTGTTTCCGGTCGGGCTTGATCGGCTCGATGTTATCATCCACCCGCAATCGGTGGTGCATTCGATGGTGGAATATGTCGATGGCTCGGTGCTGGCGCAGCTTGGCACGCCCGACATGCGCATCCCGATCGCCTATGCCATGGCCTGGCCCGACCGTATCGCGACGCCGGCGGCACGGCTCGATCTGGCCGCCATTGGCAGGCTGGAATTCGAAGCGCCCGACCTTGATCGCTTTCCGTGCCTGGCGCTGGCCTGGGCGGCGATGCGGGCCGGAGGCAGCGCGCCGTGCATCCTCAACGCCGCAAATGAAGTAGCGGTCGCGGCGTTCATCGCAGGGCAAGTTGCGTTTCTGGATATTGACGCCATTGTCGCTGCCACGCTGGCGCGCGTCGCCTCGGGTCCGGTCGGTTCGCTCGACGAAGTTGTCGAAACCGATCGGCGCGCCCGGGCCGAGGCACGGGCGCAGGTGGCGTTGCGCGCGCAGTCCGTCTGAATGATGGCGAACAGGGAGGCATCAGATTGACCGACATGCTGCCCCAGCCGGGCCTATTCTTCACGCTGCTGACCTATATCGCCATGATTGCAATTCTTGTGGTGGTCCATGAAGGCGGGCATTATCTTGCCGGTCGGCTGTTCGGCGTGAAGGTCGACAGTTTCGCGGTCGGCTTCGGCAAGGAATTGATCGGCTTCAACGATCGGCGCGGCACGCGGTGGCGGATCAATCTCGTGCCATTGGGCGGCTATGTGAAATTCACCGGCGACATGAACGAAGCCAGCCAGGTCGACCCCGCGGTGATGGCGTTGCCCGATGCGGAACGCGCCAGCCTGTTTGTTTTCAAGCCAATGTGGCAGCGCACGATCATCGTCGCGGCGGGACCCATCGTGAATTTTGTGTTCGCTATCGTCATCCTTGCCGGTTTTAACATGGCCTATGGCCATTTGTTGACGCCGCCGGTGGTGGCAGGCGTGGTTGCCGGCGGCCCGGCGGCAGTGGCAGGTATCCAACCGGGTGATCGTATCGTCAGTATCGATGGCGACCAGATCGACCGGTTTGAAGATGTCATATCAGCGGTAATGTCGGGCACCGGTGCACCGTTGCAGATTGTCATCGATCGCGGCGGCAAGCAGGCGTCGATTTTGGTCACGCCGGCGCAAGTGACGACGGTTGATCGCTTCGGCAACACCGTAAAGCACGGCCGTCTGGGGGTGTCGCGGAGCGGTCAGGTGGTAGAACCTGTGTCGTTCCTGCCGGCCATCGGCTATGGCATCAAGGATACCGGCGAGATTATCGGCACTATCGCGTCGACGTTGAAGCAGGTTGTGCTCGGGCAGCGCAGCCTTGAAGACTTGGGCGGCCCGATCAAAACCGGGCAGGTGACCGGGCAGCAGGCATCGCTGGGGATTCTGCCGTTCATCGCCTTCATGGCATTCTTCTCGATCAACCTTGGCTTTATCAACCTGCTGCCCATCCCGATGCTGGACGGCGGTCATCTTCTGCTTTACGCGGTCGAAACCGTCAGGCGGCGACCGATGGGTGCAAAGACGCAGGAATGGGCCTTTATGTCGGGCTTTGCAGCGTTGATGACCTTCATGGCCGTTCTGACCTGGAATGACCTGGGGTCTGTCGGGGTGTGGGACCGGCTGACCGGGTGGCTAGGGTGATCGTTGTGGCCCGTTCGGGGGCGCGGCGTTTCGCCGGTATGTGTGTTCAAGCGGGTGGCAGGCAAGGACGGTCAAGCGTGAATTATCGCCCTGGGCAGGGGTCGCGGACAACACCGCGTCTTATGTCTGTACTGCTCATTTCATCGATGCTGGCCGGGCCGGCGCTGGCGCAGCGTCCGCCGCGCCCGGACGTGGCCCCGCCATCGCCTTCGGCCGAAGCCGAAGCGGCGGCGGCAGCGTCGCGCACCGAACGCGCACTGCCCGCCACCGCTGCCAATGCCGGCATTGTGCGTTCGGTGCTGATCCGCGGTACGGAACGGCTTGAGGCTGAAACAGTCCGCTCCTATCTCAATCTCAACATCGGCGATCGTTATGATCGTGATCGTACTGACCAGGCGCTCAAGGCGTTGTTTGCATCGGAATTGTTTGCCGATGCGACGATCCGCGACGACAATGGTGCATTGACCGTTGAGGTGAAGGAAAATCCGGTGATCAACCGGATTGTCATCGAGGGTGCCAAACGGGTCAAGGAAGACAAGATCCGCGAGGAAATCCGGCTGGCGCCGCGCCAGATTTTCACCCGCAGCAAGGCGCGGGCCGATGTCGGGCGCATATTGGAACTCTATCGCCGTTCGGGGCGTTTTGCGGCGGCGGTCGAACCCAAGATCGTGCTGCTCGAGCAAAATCGCGTCGATGTGGTTTTCGAAATGACCGAAGGCCCCAAGTCCAAGGTCAGGCAGATCAACATATTGGGCAACGAAAAGTTCAAGGAAGGCCAAATCCGCAAGGTCTTCGCTACCAAGCAGTCGCGGCCGTGGCGGTTTTTTTCCTCGAACGACACCTATGATCCCGATCGTCTGGCTTATGACCAGCAGAAGTTGCGGCAATTTTATCTGACCGAAGGTTATGCGGATTTCCGCGTTGCTTCGTCGGTGGCGGAATTGACGCCGGATGGCCGTGACTTCATCGTCACCTATGTCATCGAGGAAGGTGAGCGCTATAAATTTGGCAAGGTCGATCTGGAAAGCCAGATTCGCGACATCAAGCCGGCCGAATTCAAGGCGCTGATCCGCCTCAAATCCGGCGACTGGTATAACGCGCAAAAGATCGAGGATACCGTCGAAGGCCTGACCGAAACGGCCGGGTTGCTGGGCTATGCCTTTGCCGATGTGCGGCCGCAGTTTGATCGCGACAAGGACAAGCGCGAGATGAACGTGACCTTCCAGATCGGGGAGGCACCGCGCGTCTATGTCGAACGTGTGCAGATCAACGGCAACACCACGACGCTGGATACCGTTATTCGACGCGAATTCCGGCTTGCCGAGGGTGATGCGTTCAACAGCATCAAGGTAAAGCGGTCGCGTGATCGCCTGCTCGGGCTGGGCTTTTTCCAGGACAAGCTGGAGATTGAACAAAAACCCGGCAGCGCGCCCGACAAGGTTATCCTTGAAGCCAATGTCCAGGAAAAGCCGACCGGCGAATTGCAGGTTTCGGCCGGTTTCTCCAGCCTTGAACGCTTCATCCTGTCGCTGTCGATCCGGCAACGCAATTTCCGTGGCCGCGGCCAGGAATTGCGCGCTTCGGCCAATATCTCCAGCTTTTCAAAATCGATCGAAGCCGGCTTCACCGAACCCTATCTGTTCGGTCGCAACCTGGCGCTGGGCTTCGACGTATTCCGCCGCGATTTCAATCAATTCAACTTTGGGGCGAACAACGCGCGCAACACGACCTTCCAGCAGGTATCGACCGGGCTCCAGATTCGCACCGGTTTCCCGATCACTGAATTTTGGGCAGCGTCCTTGCGCTATGGGTTGTCGTTTGAAGACGTCACGCTAAGCGATCAATTTTTCTCGAATGGGCAGTGCATCGCTGGCCGGTTCCTGTGCGAAACGGTTGGCAAGCGGACCATTTCGTCGATCGGTTATTCCGTAATTTTCAACAATGTGAACAATCCCCGGCGGCCGTCAGCGGGGCAACGCTTCAGCTTCAGTCAGGATTTGGCGGCTGCCCCCGGGACGGTAAAATACTTGCGCTCGCGGGTGAATTACGACTGGTATTATGCGCTGTTCGGGTCGGGCTTTGTGCTCAACATTGGCGGCGAAGCCGGCTCGATCATCCCATATGGCGGCCAGCAGGACATTTTGCTGCCTGACCGCTTTTTTCTTGGCCAGCCGCAGTTTCGCGGCTTCAACATTCGCGGTGTCGGGCCGCGCGTGATCCGGCGGCGGCTTGATGAGCTTGGCAACGAGATTATTGAACGCAATCGTAACAACGTGCAGGATGATTCGCTCGGCGGTAAATCCTATTATCTTGCTCGGGCCGAAATCCAGATTCCGCTTGGGTCGAGCGGCGAAGAACTCGGGCTACGGCCGTCTATCTTTACCGATGTCGGGGCGGTCTGGAACGTGCGTAGACCGCAATTGACCTGCCTCAACGGCCCGACGACCAATTTGCCGAATTGTATGCCAACTGATGGCGTTTCGCCGGGCTTCATCGAAGTGTTCCTTGGTGATACACCGTCACCGCGGCTATCAGTTGGTATCGGTGTTTCGTGGAATTCGCCATTCGGGCCATTCCGGTTCGATCTGGCCAAGGCGCTGCTGAAACAGCCAGGCGATGACGACCAACTTTTCCAATTCAACGTAGGGACGCAATTCTGATGATCAACAAGCTCGTACTCGCGCTGGCACTGGCCAGTGCCGCAACTGTCGCCGCTCCGGTTGTTGCCCAGACGCTGCCGCCGGCAGTGATCGTGGTCGTCGATCTTGACCAGGTGTTCCAGGCTTCGGCCGCCGGCAAGACGGCGCAGACCGAATTGAAGGCGCGTCTTGATGGTATCCAGTCGCGGCTCGCCTCGTTGCGTACCTCGTTCGGCGCCGAAGAACAGACGCTGGCCAAGGCCCAGCCGGAGCAGGGCGCCACGCCGGCTGTTATTCAGGCCTGGCAGGCGAAGGTCAAGGATTTCACGACGCGCAAGACGCAGGCCGAGCAAGAACTGCAAAAGCGCGACCAGGATTTCCAGGCCAGCCGCCAATATGTGCTCAAGCAGATCAATGACGGCGCCCAGCCGATCATCACGCAGATCATGAAGGAGCGCGGCGCTTCGATCGCCGTGCCCGAAGGCGCAACCTTGCAGCATGCCGCCAGCATCGATGTGACGAACGATGTCATCGCGCGCATCGACAAGTCGCTGCCGCGCGTGTCGACGACCGCTCCGGCGGCGCCTGCTGCCAAATGAGCGACACCGCCAGCACCGCTGACATCCTGGCGGTGATGGCGCTGTTGCCGCACCGCTTTCCGATGCTGCTCGTCGATCGCGTCGAGGATATTATCCTTGGGGTTTCGGCGCGCGGCATCAAGGCGGTCAGCATCAACGAGCCGTTTTTTGCCGGGCATTTCCCGGGCCGGCCGATCATGCCCGGCGTGTTGATTATCGAGGCGCTGGCGCAGACCGCCGGCGTGCTCGCGCTCAAGACGCTGGGCGATGCCGGCAAGGGCAAGCTGGTGTATTTCATGGCGATCGACGGGGCCAAGTTCCGGATCCCCGTTGAACCCGGCTGCCTGCTCGATCTGAAGGTCGAATTCACCCAGAATCGCGGCCGGATCAGCAAATTCCGCGGCCGCGCCGAATTCAACGGCAAGCTGGCGGCGGAATGCAGTTTTACCGCGATGATCGCTGATCCGCCGGTTGCGGATTAAACCGGCGTTTTAGGTTCCCACAATTCGATGCGGCGGCCGTCGCAATCTATGATCCACGCGAATTTGCCATAGCTTTCATCGAGCGGTTCGCCAACGCTGGCAACGCCCTTGGCAGCGAGCGCTGCCAATAGCGCAGCAAGATCATCGACGCGGAAATTGACCATGTAATCCTGCCGGGCCGCACCGAAATAATCGGTATCGGCTTTGAACGGGCTCCAGATGGTCTGGGCTTTCGGGTCGGCATCGGGCGCGAACGTCGCGCCATAATCATCAACGGGTAGCCCGAGATGTTCGGCATACCAGCCGCGGGTCGCGGCCGGATCGGGGCTGCGAAAGAAGATGCCGCCGATACCAGTCACGCGTGCCATCATGCTGCTCCTGTTGCCGGTCGCCTTTCGTGCCCAGCCCAGAGGCAGGCGACCAGAATTATTGCCGCCCCGGCCCAGACTTGCAAGCGCACCGGCTCGGCGAAAAATACCCAGCCGAACAGCGCCGCCCACGGCAGCGCGGTAAATTCCATCACAGCGAGCACCTGCGCTTCGATGCTGGCATAGGCTCGGGTCAGAAACTGCATGCCGATATTGCCGACAAGGCCCATCAGCACGAACCAGCCCATCGTCGGCAGGTCAGGCGTGGCGGCGGTGAGCGCAATCGGGCTGAGCACCAGCATCGGTACCAGCGCGCCCATCAGTGTGACCAGCGTGGCGCCATCGCTCGCGGCGCGGGCGCGCAGCAGCACGGCCGAGGCGGCATAGGCGACCGCCGCGAACAGCACCGCCGCCAGCGCCAGCAGCCGGTCACCATCGAAGCTCGGCGCGCCCTGGGCGGTGACAAGCACCCCGACAAAGCCCAACGCGCCGGCGGCCAGCGCGCGCGGTCGCATCGGCTCTTTCAGAAACAAGGCGGCGAGCGGCGGAACGAGGAGCGGCGCAATGAACGACAAGGTGATTGCCTCGGCGAGTCCCAGCCGGGTCAGCGACCAGTAAAAGCAGAAGGCCATCGCCGCGATAAGGGCGCCGCGCAGCAGATGCGCCGGCCATTGCGCCCGCGCCAGCCGCGGCCGGCCTTGCAGCGCCCAGACGGCAGCGGCGAGGATCGTGCCGGTCGTATAGCGCGCCAGCGTGATGACCGGCACCTCGACCGTGGCGGCGAGATGCTTGACCATGACGTCCATCAGACACAGCGTTCCGATGCCGGCAGCGCAGTGCAACAAGGCGGTGGGGCGTGACATGGCGTGCCTGCGATAGCGTCGCGGCAGTGGCCGCGCCACCTCCCGATTCAGGCCAGATCTGTTTGATGGTTGATATTGCGCATGGCGCCGCAATCGACCTCGCGCGCTTCGGTGACGCCGGTCCAGACGTGGATTGCCCGGCTGCCACCACTGGCGAGACGCGCGAGCAGGGCAGGGGCCAGGCTGGCGGGCCATAGGCCGATGCTGCGCTGGCCCTGAACCACGGAAGGCCCGGGGGCGAGCCGTAGCGCGAGATCGGCGGGCAGGCCGAGGGTGTCGCAAGGCGCGCAGAGCACGGCATCAAAACCATGCGACGCCGCATGGACAAGCGCACCGCACAAGCCGCCGAGGGGACCGAGCCCCGCGGTTGGCAGATCATCGATTCGCACAAAACCGGGATAGTCGCGGCCGCTGACCACGAGTGTCGCGACCTGGGGGGCGAGGGCAGCGATGACATGCTCGATGAGCGGCTTGCCGGCATAGGGCGCCAGCGCCTTGTCGGCGCCAAAGCGGCTCGATACGCCGCCGGCCAGGATCGCGCCAAGGATTTTCATGCTGGTTTGGCTTTCTGGGTCCCGCTTGGCGGAAGCCGGCATTCAGGCGCTTTCGTCGAAAAGTTCGCGGCCGATCAGATAGCGGCGAATTTCGCTGGTGCCGGCGCCGATTTCATACAGCTTGGCATCGCGCAGCAGCCGCCCGGTCGGGTAATCGTTGATATAGCCGTTGCCGCCGAGGCACTGAATCGCTTCCAGCGCCATCCAGGTGGCCTTTTCGGCGCTGTAGAGGATGCAGCCAGCACTGTCCTTGCGGGTGGTTTCACCGCGATCACAGGCCTGCGCCACCGCATAGGTATAGGCGCGGGCGGTCGATTGCGCGACATACATATCGGCCAATTTGCCCTGCATCAGCTGGAACGTCCCGATCGACTGGCCGAATTGCTTGCGATCATGGACATAGGGCACCACCACATCCATGCACGCCGCCATGATGCCCAAGGGGCCGCCCGACAGCACGACGCGTTCGTAATCAAGGCCAGACATCAGCACCTTGGCGCCCATGCCGACGCCGCCGAGCACATTTTGCGCCGGCACTTCGCAATCTTCAAAGACCAGTTCGCAAGTGTTCGAGCCGCGCATCCCGAGCTTGTCGAGCTTTTGCGCGGTGGAAAAGCCCTTCATGCCGCGTTCGATCAAGAATGCCGTGATGCCCTTGGGGCCAGCGGCGGGATCGGTCTTGCCATAGACGACCAGCGTATCGGCATCGGGGCCATTGGTGATCCAGAATTTATTGCCGTTGAGCAGATAGGCGTCATTGCCCTTGCGATCGGCGCGCAGCTTCATCGAAATGACATCGGATCCGCTGCCGGGTTCGGACATGGCGAGGCTGCCGACATGATCGCCGCTGATCAATTTTGGCAAATAGCGCGTCTTTTGCTCGGCCGTGCCCCAGCGGGCGATCTGGTTGATACACAGGTTGGAATGGGCGCCATAGCTCAGCCCGATGGCGGCGGACGCCCGGCTGATTTCTTCAATGGCGATGACATGGGCGAGATAGCCCAGGCCGAGCCCGCCATCTTCCTCCTTCACGGTTATGCCGTGCAGGCCGAGATCGCCAAGTTTCTTCCACAAATCGGGCGGAAACTGGTTGCTGGTATCGATTTCGGCGGCGCGCGGCGCGATTTCAGCAGCGGCAAAGGCGGCGACGCTGGCGCGCAGCATTTCGATGGTGTCGCCATGGTCGTAACGGAGTTGGGTATAGGTCATGCAGTGGTTCTAGGCGCTTTGCGGTGTGGGTTAAAGTCCCTCTGCTGCGCCAATCTCGACCAGCAGCATGCCGTCTGCCACCTGATCCCCCGTGGCGACATGGACAGCGCTGATGACGCCTGCCGCACGCGCGATGATGCGGTGCTCCATCTTCATCGCTTCGAGCACCAGCAGCCGGTCGCCTGCCGCAACGCTTTGCCCCGCCGTGACATCGACCGCGAGCACGCGTCCCGGCATCGGCGCGGTAATGCGGCCATCCCCGACCCCGGCGACGGCCTCGCGCGGCGGCGCGCGGGTTGCAAGGCGGTAGCTTTGCCCGGCGCTGCGTACTTCGACCGCGCCATCGGACATGACGACATGGCCGCTGGCCATTTTTGCCCCCAGATCGGCGCTGATAGCGGTGCCGGGCCCGCGTGTCGCGCCAACTTCGGCGATGTTCTCCAACCCCGCGACCCGCCAGCGATCGGCGCCGGGGCGCAGCGTCAGGCTGTGCAGCCCATCACCGTTCCACAGCCGGACATGGCGTTCTTCGGGCAGGTTGAGCCGGAAGCCGCTGCGCGCAAAGGGCGATGCCGCATCGGCAGCACGCTCCACCGGCATTGCCAGCGCCAGTGCGGCGAGCAGCAGCGCGGATTCGGGCACCTGTGTTGCCGGCGCCAGCGCATCGGCATGGCGGGCGATGAAGCCGGTATCGACCTCGCCAGCGCGAAATGCCGGATGGTCGGCGAGCCGGGCGAGAAAGGCGCGGTTGGATTTCAAGCCTTCAACAATGGTGCCATCGAGCGCACCGACCAACCGGTCGATGGCGGCGGCGCGAGAGGGGCCCCAGGCGATGACCTTGGCGATCATCGGATCGAAATCCAGCCCGATACGGCTGCCGGTTTCAACCCCGGTGTCGATGCGCAAGCCTTCGCCCGAGCCAAAGACCAGTCGCGTCAGTGTCCCTGTGGACGGCAGGAAACCGTTTTCGGCATCTTCGGCATAAAGCCGTGCTTCGACGGCATGGCCAGTCACGGTCAGCGCATCCTGATTGGCCGGCAGCATTTCACCGCGAGCGACACGCAATTGCCATTCGACGAGATCATGGCCAGTGATTGCTTCGGTTACGGGGTGTTCGACCTGAAGCCGGGTGTTCATCTCCATGAAGTAAAAAGCCGGGTCGCCTTCGGCATCGACCTGATCGAGATCGAGGATGAATTCGACCGTGCCCGCGCCCTGGTAACCGATGGCGTGCGCCGCGGTGGCAGCGGCAACGCCCAGAATGTGGCGCAACCGTTCGGACAGGCCTGGAGCAGGGGCTTCCTCGATGACCTTCTGGTGGCGACGTTGTAGCGAACAATCGCGTTCGAAAAGATGCACGACATTGCCATGGCTATCGGCAAACACCTGTACCTCGACATGGCGCGGGCGCTGGATGAGTTTTTCGAGCATCACCGACGCATTGCCGAAACTTGATTGGCCCTCTCGCTGGGCGGCCATCAGCGCGTCCTGAAATTCGGATGGATCATGGACGGCGCGCATGCCCTTGCCGCCGCCGCCCGCCACGGCCTTGATAAGCAGCGGAAAGCCCACACCTTCGGCGGCGCGTTGCAGGCGGACGAGTGACTGGTCATTGCCCTGATAGCCCGGCGTGATCGGCACACCGGCCTTTTTCATCGCTGATTTTGCACTGTCCTTCAGCGCCATGACGCGCATCGCTGTTTCGGGCGGGCCAACGAATATCAACCCGGCCTTGCGCACAGCTTTGGCGAAATCGGCATTTTCACTGAGGAAGCCATAGCCGGGGTGGATCGCATCGGCGCCCGTGCGTTTGGCAGCGGCGATGATCTTGTCAGTATCGAGATAAGGCCGGGTTTCGGCCGCGCCGATGGCGATGGCTTGGCCCGCCTCGCGGACATAGGGGCTGGCAGCATCGGCATCGGCATAAATGGCGACGGTAGCGATGTTCATCGCATCGGCGGTGCGGATGATGCGGCGGGCGATTTCACCGCGGTTGGCAATCAGAAGCTTGTGCATGTGCCTGCCTTACACTGGCGGGGTGGCTTGTGACATGCCTGTTTGGGCAAAAATCAGGCCGCGCAGCCTTTCGGCTCGGCGGTCCATGTCAGGCTGGTGAGCCGCCAGACGCCATTTACCTTGGCGAGCCCGAATGAATCGACGCCGCAATGCAGCCGCTTGCCGTCATAATCGAGCGTGTAGGGCGCCCAGACATGGGCGAGGTCGCGCTGGATATGCACGGATGGCTCGTGGATACTTTCCGCGACCGTATGACCCTTGCGTTCCAACCGCTTGGCCATTTCGGCAACCGTCAGCATGCCGGTATTCAGATTGCCGTCAGCGTCATAGGTTTGCGCGGTGATGATGGCGCCTGGCAGCATGATCTTTTCGAAAAGCGCGGCGTCCTGGGTATTGATGGCATGCAGAGCGGTATCGACAGCGGCGAGCACTTCGGTGCGCGGATCAGCAGTCGCCGCCGTGGCCCAAAGCGCACCAACAAATATGGCTGCAGCAAAAAAATTACGGTTCATCGGGACCATCCTGGTTTGCGTTTCTCGAAAAACGCAGCCAGTCCCTCCTGGCCCTCGGCATTGGCGCGCCGGCTTGATATCGCAGCGGCGGTCATCGCGCGCAAGGCGTCTGTCACCGGTTGGCCTGCGACATCGCGAACCAGCACCTTTGCATCGGCGACTGCGCCGGGCGCGGCGGCGTGCAAGTGCGTCAGCCAGTTGCTGATAACGGCATCGGCGGCACTGGCATCGATGGCGGTTTCATGGATCAGGCCCATGTCCGCCGCCTCGGCCGCGCCAAAGCCTTCGGCGGTCAGGAACCAGCGCCGCGCCTGGCTCGTGCCGATTTTGGCGACGACAAAGGGCGAGATGGTGGCCGGCGTCAGGCCGAGCCGCACTTCGGAGAGCCGGAACTGCGTAGCTTCGACCGCAACCGCCATATCGGCACAGGCGACCAACCCGACGCCGCCGCCAGCGACGGCGCCATGGACTCGCGCGATGACCGGTTTGGGGCAGGTATCGATGGTGTTCAGCATCGTCGACAGCTTGAGCGCATCGGCATGATTTTCGGCTTCGCTCCAGCCGGCGGCGCGGCGCATCCAGCCGATATCGGCGCCGGCACAAAAGGATTTGCCATTGCCGGACAGGATGATGCCGCGGACCGCAGGGTCGCCGCCGAGCGCCATGAACGTTTCGGTGAGGGCGGCAATCAACGCTTCGTCAAACGCATTATGGCGTTCGGGGCGGTCGAGCGTCACCCGGGCGGTGCCGGCGTCGTCGATGGTGGTCAACAGCATTTTTGCGCAAGCTCCCGTCAGTGCAATCCGGGATAGGGCCTCGCCAGCGCCAAAGGCAATGGCAATGGCGTGACTTTTGCCACGGAGACGCCTACCAGCCGTGCGCCATGATGAACCCACCCCCCCCGCACATGCCGCCGAGCATCTTCCCCAGCGCGCGCCAGGACGCGCAAGTCGCCAGTACGCCGACCAGCACCGCGCAGACCGAGCACGCAGCCTATGCGCTGGCGTTTCAGGACAATGACTTTTTGTTGCGCGACGATCTGCGCCCGGTGCGTTTCCAGCTGGAATTGCTGAAAGTCGAACTGGCGCTGAGCGAAGCGAATATCGATTCGACCTTTGTCTTTTACGGATCGGCGCGGATTCCGTCGCCCGAAGCGGCAGCGGCGGTGCTGGCGGCCGCAGCGACTGCCGATGCCCGCGCCATTGCCGAGCGGCTGGCCGCCAAGGCGCGTTATTACACCGTTGCCCAGGAATTGGCGCAGCTTGCCTCGACGCCCGGAGCGGATGGTGCGCGCAATTTCACCGTGTGTTCGGGCGGCGGGCCCTCGATCATGGAAGCAGCCAATCGCGGCGCCTGGGATGCCGGGGCGCCGTCGATCGGGCTCAACATCGTGCTGCCCTTCGAACAGGTGCCCAACCCATATGTGACGCCGGGCCTGTCGTTCCAGTTTCACTATTTCGCGCTGCGCAAGATGCATTTTTTGCTGCGTGCCAAGGCTGTGGCGGTATTCCCCGGCGGTTTTGGCACGTTCGATGAGTTTTTCGAACTATTGACTCTGGTGCAGACGGGTAAGGTCGCGCCACTGCCGATCCTGCTTTACGGCAAGGATTTCTGGGGCAAGGTGGTCAATTTCGAAGCGCTCGCCGATGAAGGCGTTATCGCCCACGGCGATCTCGACCTGTTCCACATCGTGGAGACCGCCGAGGAAGGCTGGGCCATCGTCTGCGCCCATTACGCCCTGTGAGGACGAACCGCCCCGGCGGGAAGCCGGGAGCGGGGCGGCTGACGGGGCGGGGGTATTACTGGGCCGGTGCCGCTTCGGCGGGCGCGGCATCTGCGGGCGCGGCTTCGGCTTCGGCTGGCACGGCGGGCATCGGCAACGGGCTGTCGCTCTTGCTGTTGAGATAGGCGATGACGGCGGCGCGATCTTCGGGCTTGCCGATGCCGGCAAAGCTCATCTTGTTGCCGGCGGCATAGGCCTTGGGACTGGTCAGCCAGGCGTTGAGCTCGTCAAAGCTCCAGGGCTTGCCCTTCATGGCGCCCAGAGCCTCCGAATAGCCAAAGCCTGCCATGATGGCGTGACCACGACCAACGATACCATAAAGATTGGGGCCGATGCCGGCAGCGCCGCCCTTTTCAGCGTTGTGACAGGCAGCGCATTTCTTGAAGACGCCTTCGCCTTTTTCGACGCTTGCCGAGGCCAGATAAAAAGCGACTGGCTTGGCGGCTTCGACCGGCACCGCTTCGGTGGCTGCGACTTCGACGCCTTCAACGACATACGACTGTTTTTCCAGCGCCGCGGGGCGATAGATGCCGTCGGTGGCGATGTTGATCGCCAGCAGGGCAACGGCACCCGCCAGCACGCCGCCGGCAATCTTGTTGAATTCGAAACTGTCCACGTCGTGGCTCCCGATCATCAGGGTCAGCGGAGATTCGCAGCGGACCCTTTCGTCAAAACTAATGGCGCTGCTATAGCAGCCGGCCCCATGGGGGCAAGCCATTCGATGGGGATTTGCGCAAACGCCGCGCCTCGCCTAACGGGCAGGGCATGAGCAGCTACCCCCCCCGAGCCCAGGCACTTGTCGAAACCATGCTGGCCGGTGCTGCCGCCAGCCCGGAAACCGCGATTGCCTTCCAAGGAGCGCCGGGCGCCTATTCGCACCAGGCGGTGCGCGAATTATTCCCCGATTCGCCAGCGCTGCCATGCGCCTCGTTCGAAGACGCGATCGAAGCCGTGCAGACCGGCCGCGCCGCAAGGGCGGTGATCCCGATTGAAAACTCGCTGCACGGCCGGGTAGCGGACATGCATTTCCTGCTGCCCGAATCGCAATTGTATATCACCGCTGAACATTTCGTGCGGGTGCGGCACTGCCTGCTCGGCATCGGGCGGCAAGACCAGGCGCGCCAGGTGATCAGCCACCCGCAGGCGCTGGGCCAGTGCCGTAACCGTACGCGGGGTTGGGGGCTGGAGGCTGTGGGCTTTTTCGATACGGCCGCTGCCGCTGCACAGGTGGCAGGTGTTGGCGATCCCGGCCTGACAGCCATTGCATCCAAGCTGGCGGCCGAACTTTATGGCCTGACGATCTATGCGGAAGGCATTGAGGATGCCGACCATAATACGACCCGTTTTGTTGTGCTGGCACGCGATCCGGACGCGCTTGCCGACACCGTCACCTTGGCGATGACCAGCCTGAATTTTGAAGTGCGCAACGTGCCGGCAGCGCTTTTCAAATCCTTGGGCGGCTTTGCGACCAACGGGATCAATATCACCAAATTGGAAAGTTATATCCGCGACGGGTCATTCTCGGCAGCGGAATTCTATGCAGAAATAGTTGGTTCGCCGGGTGACCCGGGTGTGCAACTCGCGCTGGAAGAATTGCGGTTCCACACCAAATGGGTGAAACTGATTGGCACCTATCCCTGCATGCGTGAACGCACGGCGTAGCGCTTCAACCCGGCGCGCGGAGCAGGTGGAGCCGGGCCTTGCCATGATCGCGCACCACCAGCACTTCATAGTCTGACGCCAGCGTCTCTTTTTTGCCGGTTTCGACCGAAATCAGCGCGTGCGGCGCAATCCAGCCATTCGCCGCCAGCCGCGCCAGTGCGGTTTCGCCGGCCCTTGAGGCATAGGGCGGATCGAGCATGATAAGGTCGCATGGCGCCGGGGCGAGGCCAAGGCTTTCCATCGGTGCGGCGATGATCGTCGCGTTCAATTTCATGCCCTCTGCATTGCGGCGCAGGGCCTTTACCGCTTCGGCGTCGCGTTCGACAAAGGTGCCGTGCGCCGCGCCACGTGACAGGGCTTCGATGCCGAGCGCGCCGGTGCCGGCAAAGCCATCGAACACCCGCAGCCCTTCAAAGCTGCCGAGCCGGCTGGTCAGCATGGAAAACAGCGCCTCGCGCACCCGGTCGGCGGTCGGGCGGGTTGCGTCACCCGCCGGGGCGACGAGCGCGCGACCGCGCCAATGGCCTGAGATGACGCGCAAATCAGCCTCGAGCCAGTGATTTGCGCAACGAAGCGACCACACCATCGGGCACTTCATCGGCATCGCGCGCGCCAAGATCGCCAAGTTCAATGGGGCCATAGGCAACGCGGATGAGGCGCGACACTTGCAGCCCCAAAAATTCCAGCACGCGGCGGATTTCGCGGTTCTTGCCTTCAGTGAGGGTCATCGTCAGCCACAGGTTACGCCCGGTGCGGCGTTCGATTTCGGCATCGATCGGGCCGTAGCGCATGCCGTCGATGGTCAGTCCTTCGATCAGCGCTTCGACCGCCGGCTGGCTGATTTCGCCATAGGCGCGTACCCGGTAGCGCCGCGGCACGCCGCTGGTCGGCAATTCGAGGGCGCGTTTGAGCGCACCATCGGTGGTGAGCAGCAACAGCCCTTCGGTGTTCATGTCGAGCCGCCCGACGGGCACGACGCGCGGCAGGCCGGGGGGCAGGATGTCCATGATCGTCGGGCGGCCACCGGGGTCACGCGCTGTGGTGAGGAAACCCGCCGGCTTGTGGAAACGAAACAACCGCGATGGTTCGAGCGCGGCGACGGTATTACCTTCAAAGGTGATGCCGTCGAGGCTGGCGACGATGGTGGCCGGGGTGGTGACGACAGAGCCATGCAGCGCGATTTTCCCTTCGGCGATATGGCGTTCGATATCGCGGCGCGATCCAATGCCGGCGCGCGCCAACAATTTGGCGATGCGCTGGGGTTCAACAGGTACATTGGCGCCGCTGCGCCGGGCTTCGCGCTCGGCAACGCGGGCGTCACCGCGCCCGCGCCGGCCGGTGGGCGCGGCGGCGGGCAGGTCGCTGAATGGTGCCGGGTTGCGGCTCGGGCGGCCGGCGCGCGGTGGGCGCGCGAGGTCCTTGGGTGCGCTGCCGGGAACCCTGGGCAAGCGGCCGCCCGGGATGTGACGGCGAGTGGCACCAGCGGGGGCGGCGCGGTCCTGCGCTTCGGCATCGCGGCGCGAAGTGAACAGGGTCTCGTCCTGGGCGCGCGGCGGGCGCGGTGGGCGGTCCGTCGGGACGCGATCGGGACGGGCCCGGTCGGGGCGCGGGCGGTCGCCCGAGCCAGCGGCAAAGCCCGATGCGCGGCGATCATCGGCAGGCCGTGGCGGACGCGGCGCGTCGGGCCGTGGCGAACGCGGCGCGTTAGGGCCGGCGGCATCGCGGCCACGGGCCGGCGGCGCGCCGGGCGGGCGGCGGTCATTGCCGCCAGTTTTACGGGGTGGTCTCATGGGCATCACTTGGGGCTTGTTGTGGTCCAAGTCCAGTTTGTTCGGGAACGGGCACCTATGAAAAGGGGGCCGGCCTTGCGGCCAACCCCCGGTTCATCGCCCAGTTCGATCAGTCGGTGATCAGAACTTCACCGAAACGCCGCCATAAAAGAAGCGGCCGGTGTTGGTGAAGATAGCCCCATCGCCAAGCCCGGTCAGATCGAGCGGCGGCAACAGATCGAAGGCGTTATCGACGCCGACATAGATGCGCTTGCCTTCATCGATCTTATACTGGACGCGCAGATCGGTGTAGACGCGGGCGTTGTAGAAGCTCTGCGGGAAGGCATCGGCGTTAAGCGGCGCGCGGCCCTGTTCGACATTCTGCGTGGCGAAAAGGGTAGCCACTGTCATCTTGCCGATATAGCGGAAATTGGAACTCACATCGATTGCCTTCCAACCGACATTGACGCGCAACTGGCCCTGCCATTCTGGATCACCAAGTGTAAATTTGACCTGGGTCAGGCGGTTGGGTTCGGTGATCGAGGTGAAGATGTTACGTTCGATCAAGTACGAAACGATCGCACGGGTGTTAAAACGCCAATCGGCACCGAAATTGGTCGAATACGTCAGATCAAGATCGATACCCGAAGTGCGCTGCTGCGAAAAGTTGAACGGACCCGTCAGGAACGATGAACCGTTGCCGGTGACCGGAAAATCAACCTGGGTGCCAGCATGCAGGACGTTCTGCTGACCAGCGAAAGTGCCGTTGGGGTTACGGGTGATGGCACGGCAGAAGCTGTTGGCGATGCCATCCGGGCTATCATAGCATTGGTTGATGACCGTCTGGGCGCCAACGGTGGTGATCGCGTTCCTCAGCTTGATATTATAGTAATCGACGCTCAGCACGAGGCCCGGGATGAAGCGCGGTGTGAAGACCCCGCCAATCGTGTAGCTGTTGGAAATTTCTTCATTCAGCAGCGGGTTGCCGCCGTTCAGACCCGAAATGCCCGATGCTGCCCGGTTGGTGAACGGTTCGGTGATGCCGTTGAAGATCTGCGTCGTCGGTACGCCGCCGGCGGCGCAATTTGCGACGCGAAAGCTGGTGCCGGCATTGATATTCTGCTGGCCGCAAGGATCGGCAAGGCCGTTGAGGAAGGTCTGGCTTTGCGCGCCGAACAGGTTTAACTGCGTTGGTGCGCGCACTGCACGGCCATAACCGGCGCGGAAGCGCAAGTCTTCAACCGGCGACCAGACCACATTGCCGTTCCAGGCAAAGGTCGTGCCGGTGTTTCCGGTGCTGTAGTCCGAAATGCGCGCGGCGCCTTCGAGGGTCAATTCCTTGAGCAGGAACACGTCCTTGATCAGCGGTACGCGGATTTCACCGAATGCTTCCTTCACTTCGACCGGCGGTGGAGCAAAGATCGCGATCGAGTTCAGGAAGGTGCCGCCGACACCGGGGCCCCGCCCGTTGCGGGTGAAGTTGTCAAAGGCCGAGAAGCTGGTTTCACGCCGCCATTCGCCGCCGACCGAGAAGGACACAGCGCCGCCGGGCAGGCTGAACAACTTGGACGAATCGCCCGAGACAAAGCCCATGATGTCGTACTGGCTCGATGTCTGTTCGCGCGACGAGGTGAAGCCGAAATAGTTCAGCGCCGCCTGGGATGGTGCACCAAGACCGAAAAGATTGACGGGGACGCAAGCGGCATCATCGTTGGCGGTGTTGGCATCGTTGTTGATGCCGCAGACGATGTTGCCGGCGGCATTGCGCACGGCGTTCACCGAATTGGTGAACTTGTCGAGATTCACGTTGCCACGGGTTTGGTAAAACGTCTTCACATGGCCGTAGTTGAACGACAGTTCATACTTCCAGGTGTCGAGGAACGTCCCTTCGGCGCCGACAACGAAGCGGTACAGGTCGCGCGTGTGGTTTTCGCCGCGGCCGTCAAAATCGGTGTTGAACCGCTGAATCTGAAATGTCTGTGCCCCGGGCGCCAGCAAGGTCACCAGCGTGTCACGCGCCTGGGTGGTCAGGAACGGGTTGTTGATCGACAAATTCGGGTTGAGTGCGCCAGACGAAAAGGTCGGCTGACCTTCCTGAAGCGATTCAGTTTTTACATATTTGACTTCGGTAAAGAGGTTGAGTGCTTCGCTGACCTCGTAGTTCCCGAGCATGTTGATCGCGTAGCGTGTCGTGCCGGTTTGCAGCTGGCCAGTTTCGCGCAGTGTCGAACCAAGGCCGCCAACACCATTGCCCGAACCGAACGGCCGGAAATCTGTCGACACGACGTTCCGGACCAGCGAGCCGTCGGGAAGGAAGGCAAACACGTTGCCCAACTGCGCGCCGGTGCCGGTGAACAGGCCCGAACAGTTGAGCGCCACGCGCGCGGCATTGGTCGGGGTGGGTGCCGGGCAGGCCGACGTGATGGCGCCGCCGGTGGAAATGCCGATATTCTTGATGCCCCGTGTAAAGGTGGTGTCGAAAATCCCATCACCAGCGGCCAGTTCCGGCGTGCGGTTGGCGCCGGAAGTCGACGTATCTTGTGTCAATTGAAACTGCGAACGGCCGCTGAAGGCGCCGGCAAAGTCGTCGCGCTGATTGAACAGCAACTGATCTTGCTTGGAGTATTCGGCGTTGAACACGATGTTGCCGCGGCTATCGTTAAAATTCTTGCCGACCGTGCCGCTAAAGAAATAGGTCGGGCGGTCGCCACGCGACGAAATACCGACCTGGCCATCGAGTGCGACGCCTTCGAAATCCTTCTTCATGATGAAGTTTACGACACCGGCAACGGCGTCGGACCCGTAGACCGCCGAATTGGCGCCAGTAACGACATCGACGCGCTCGACCAGCGCGTTAGGAATGGTGGCGGTATCGACGGTGCTGGTGCCCGGCTGCGACGTGACATGGCGACGGCCATTCTGCAGCACAAGGGTGCGGCCAGTGCCTTGCCCGCGCAGATCGAGGATGTTGAGACCCGCGGTGCCGATGGCGCCGCCCGAATTCTGCGTGCCGAAACTGACACGGAACGCCGGCAACTGCGCAAGCTGATCACCGATGTTGACTTCACCGTTGATGGTCAGTTCCTGACGGGTCAGCGTGGTGACCGGCACCGACGAATCAAGCTTGGCACGCGCAATGCGCGAACCGGTGACGATCATCATCTCGCCAGCATCAGCGTCATCATCGGCAACGGCCATTTTGGTTTCGGGTGCGGCAGCGGTTGTTGGCGTCTGCGCGAAAACAGGCAAGGCAGTAAGCGCCAGCGCGGAAACGCCAGCCAGAATTGATGTGCGCATTGAGTGCCCCTCGGTGCGGTTGTGGATGGGGAGCGCATGAACGAAATTTTAGACCGGCAAAAGAGGCAGTGTGTCGCATTTGTCATGCGATTGTCACAATCTTGCGCGCTGTTGCAATCGTGCATCAATGCGATTGCAACAACAGGTCATCAGGCGTTGAAACCGGGTCGGCAATGCGCTAATCGGTCGTTCAACGTGCCCCTGTGGTGAAATGGTAGACGCGTCCGACTCAAAATCGGATGGAGAAATCCGTGCTGGTTCGAGTCCGGCCAGGGGCACCACTCTCGGTCAAAACTGGGCACTCGCCCGGTGGCGATGCGATCGCTCAGCACCGCATGCTCGAGAGCTGCTTTCGAGCCCAGAATGCGGATCTCGGTCGTGTTCACTTCGACCCGGTCAACGAGCAGCCTGACATAGGCTTTGCGCAGCACAGGGTCGTCTCCCTGGAGCTTACGAATGATCATGTCCCCGATCCGTGAGACGGTTTCTGGGGTGATCTTCTTGCTTCCCCGGATCATTTGACGTTCAAGCCCGGCGATAGTGCCAGTGAGTTGCGCCTTTTTCCCGCGCTGATCGGCAAGGCGTTGTGCAAAAATCGGGTCTTTGGCCGACATCAGGCCTTCCTCGATAAGCTCGAGGAGGCGGCTGATCGCGGTTTCACAGGGTCGTGTCCCTGGTGGTGGTGTAGGTCGCGGTTGGCCATCGGCGATCTTCGGTTAGGTTTGGGTTGCAACATCCAACCAACGGAGATCACCGATGACCGACGATACGATGAACCTGCAGGCGCTTGTGGGAAAGAGCGCAGACGCTGACTTTTTGCGCGAGATGATCGGCTTTGCCGCGCAGCGGCTGATG
>JBBQMB010000036.1:0-21463 GCA_038328515.1 Sphingomonadales bacterium | reverse complement strand
GATAGGAATAAGGATTGACAATGATACGCTTCCACATATAGATCTGCAATCAATAGATGTTTTCCCAAAAGCCAGTTTTAAATCGAAACAAGAAGAACAGCAATACTGGCGGTTGCACTGGATGCCAGCCTGCGCTGGCATGACGACTCGACTTTGATAAAGTCGAACGCGAGTCAGTTGCGCGTCGCCGTCAGGATGGCAGCGCGCAGTTCGGCTATGCCGGTGCCGGTATCGGCCGATGTCGCCAGCACTTCGGGAAAGGCCGCAACGTGGGTGGCGGCTTCGGCAGCCACGGCGGCGACGGTGGCCGCGAGCGCCGTCGGCTTGATCTTGTCGCCCTTGGTCAGCACCAACTGGTAGCTGACCGCCGCCTTGTCGAGCATGGTCATGATCTCGCGATCAACCGGCTTCAGGCCATGGCGGGCATCGATGAGAACCAGCACGCGCTTCAAAACGACGCGGCCGCGCAGATAATCCCAGATCAGGCGTTTCCAGCGCGCCACAATGTCCTTGGGGGCTTCGGCATAGCCATAGCCCGGCATATCGACGAGGCGCATGACGCGCGGTTCGCCGAGATCGAAAAAGTTCAACTCCTGCGTCCGCCCCGGGGTGTTGGAGGCGCGCGCCAGCCCCTGCCGCCCGGTCAGCGCGTTGAGCAATGACGATTTGCCGACGTTGGAGCGCCCGGCAAAGGCAATTTCGGCCACATCGGGATCGGGCAGGAATTGCAGTTCGGGCGCCGACAGCTTGAATTCCACCGGGCCGGTGAACAGCCGCCGACCATCCTCGATCAACCAGGTGCGCGCCTTTTCGGCCTTGGCGGCTTCAATCGGATCATATTGTTCGGGCGTATCGGTCATTTCGACACCCGTGTCGGTTTAACCGTGACCGTCGCATCGGCGGGCGGGGTCGCGGGCATCGGGTATTTGCGCAGCATATAGGCCTGTTGGGCGATCGAGAGCAGGTTGTTGGTGATCCAGTAAAGCTGCAAGCCGGCGGCAAATGGCGCCATGATGAACATGAACATCCACGGCATGATGGCGAATACCTGGCGCTGGATGGGGTCCATGACGGCAGGGTTGAGCTTTTGCTGGAGCCACATGGTGACGCCCAGGATGATCGGGAACACACCGATGGCGATCATCGCCGGCGGCGTCCAGTCGATCAACCCGAAGAGGTTGAGCGGCGTCAGTTGATCGGGCGCCGACAGATCCTTGATCCACAGCGCAAACGGCTGGTGGCGCATCTCGATCGAGACGAGCAGGGTTTTGTACAGCGCATAGAAAATCGGGATCTGCAGCACCAGCGGCAGGCAGCCGGCGACCGGATTGACCTTTTCGGTCTTGTACAGCGCCATGATTTCCTGCTGCTGCTTGACCTTGTCGTCCTTGTATTTTTCCTGGATGGCTTTCATCCGCGGCGCGACGATGCGCATTTTCGCCATGGATTCAAATTGCTTGTTGGCAATCGGGAACATCAAGGTGCGCACGATGATGGTCAGGCCGATGATGGCGAAACCAAAATTATTGGTCAATTTGAACAGCCAGTCGAGCAGCCAGAAAATCGGCTGGGCGATGATGATGAACCAGCCCCAACTGACCGCAAGATCGAAGTGTGGAATGCCCAGCGTCTTCATATAGCTGTCGAGCAGGCTGACTTCCTTGGCGCCGGCAAAGAAACGCGCCGTCGATTCAACCGTCGCACCCGGGGCAACATTGGTGCCAGCCGCGAGATAGTCGGTCTGGAAACGATCGCCGGGTGCCGCCGCAAAGCGCGCCTCGACCTTGGTCTTCTGGTCGGGGATCAGCGCCGCCAGCCAATATTTTTCGGTGATGCCGAGCCAGCCGCCGGTGGTGACATAGCGCTTGGGGCCATCTTCCTTGAGCTTTTCGTAATCGACTTCGCTGTCGTGCAGCGTGCCATCCATCACCCCGAGCGGGCCGACGTGAAGATTATAGGCGTTCTTTTCGCTGCCTTCGCCGCTGCGCGACACCAGCCCCCAGGATTGCACGGCAGCCGCCGTTGCCGTCGGGTTGCTGACGCGCTGGCGGATGGTGAACAGGAAATCCTTGTCGACCGCGATGACCTGTTCGAACACCAGCCCGGTCGGCGATGTCCAGCGCAGCGTCACCGGTGCTGCGATCGTCAAGGTCGGTGCACTCGCGGTCCACAGCGCGTCGGCGGGCGGCGCCCCAGCGCCGGTCCAGCCGAACTGGCCAAAATAGGCATCGGCGGTGCCCGACGGGCTGAACAAGCGGACGGGGGGCGAATCGGTCGCAATGGTGACCTTGTAGGTCGGCAGCACGAGATCATCGAAGCGTGCGCCCTTGAGATTGATGCTGCCCTTGAGGCGCGGCGTATCGATGGCGACACGCGGGCTGGCAGCGATAACCTTGGCACGATCGGCGATGGTGGCGACGGCGTTGACGGCGGGCACAGTGCCCCCCGCGACGATCGGCGTGTCTACCGGCGCGGCTGCTGTCGCGGCTTCTGTCGCGACGGCGGCCGGCTTGACCGGCTTTGGCGCCGGGAAATATTTTTCCGACGCAAAGGTCCAGCCGATCAGCACCAAAGCCGACAGCAGCACGGCAATGATCATGTTGCGGTTGTCTTGGGTCACAAACGGCTCTTCTTCATACTTGCACGAAACGGGTGGCTTGGGGCGGGCCTATAGCCTGTCAGGGCACCGGGTCAGAGCCCGAAGGCCCCCAGGGGTGGCAACGGCCGATCCGCCGCAGCGTCAGCCAGAGCCCGCGCACCGGGCCATGGCGTTGCAGCGCCTCGATGCCATAGGCCGAACAGGAGGGCGAAAACCGGCACGAAGGCGGCAACACCCTGGAAAACGTCACCTGCCACAGCCGAATCGGCGCGATCAGCAGGCGGGTGACGAGTTTCATCGTTTGGCTTTTTCAAGCGCACGCTCGAAATCAGCGCCCATGGTGGCAAAATCCCGGGCGATGCCGCCCTCGCGGCCAATCAGCACATGATCGGCCCCGACGGTGCCGCCGCTGGGCAAATGCGCCCGGGCCAGCGCCCGCAACCGACGTTTCATGCGATTGCGCACAACGGCGCCACCGATTTTCTTGGTGACCGTGTAGCCAGCGCGAATTTTGGCATCGCCATCGTCGCGCTGGTTCACCAACAGGATGAAGCCCGGCATGACAACACGCCGGGCCTTGTTGGCGGCCAGAAAATCGCGCCTCAGCCTGATCGTCTCAGGCGTCACCGATCAAGCTCAGGCAGAAAGCTTCTTGCGGCCCTGGGCGCGGCGGTTGCGGATCACGTTGCGGCCACCTGGCGTCGCCATGCGGGCGCGAAAGCCATGGCGGCGAGCGCGAACGAGCTTGGACGGCTGATAGGTACGCTTCATTGCAATATTCCTGTGGGTGCGACCGGGACGCGCCCCGACCGAAAATTCAAGTCGCGGCGATTAAGGGCAGACGGCGCCTGAGTCAATGCTGTCAGCAGCGCGCGGCCATCATAAACGCTGCGCAAACACCATCAACTGCGCGCCGACCCGCTGAACACGACTTTCGTGCCGGCCTTGACCGCGGCGGCCAGATCGCGTGCATCCCAATTGGTCAGCCGCACGCAACCATGGCTCGCCACCTTGCCGATAAGGCGCGGATCGGGGCTGCCATGAATGCCATAGGTGTCCCGCGTCAAATCAATCCAGGTCGATCCGACCGGGTTGTTGGGGCCGGGCTGTATGGTCAATTTTTCGCTTTTGCCGCCTTTCGCCGAAAAGCTCAGGCGACTTGGATCAAACGTATAGTTGGGCGCCGTCGCGACCGTGCGCACCGCCCAGGTGCCGCTGGGGGCCGGGCGTTCGCTGCTGCCGACGGTGGCGGGATAAACCGCGATGATCTTGCCACCGGCATCGAGCGCGGTCACCGCCTTGCGGCTTTTGTCGACACGAATTTCAGCAACGTCGCCCAGCGCGCTGCGCCCGGTGTCGGTGACGTTGATGACGGTGCCGGCCGCGCCGAAATCGGCGCCGGGGTTCATCGCCTGCAACAACGCTTCGTCCATGTGGGCGCGTTCGGCGAGCGCTTCGATTGCCGATGTCCAGGTCATGTTCGGCCGGGTTGCCATCTGGGCGTAATCGCCCGGCGTCACCGGTGCCGCGAACGGCCCGGCAATATCGTCGACGACGATGGTATAGGTCCGGATGACCGGCGCTGCATCACTGGCCACCAACCGTTCCCACGTCGTCGCATCGAGCCGGCCGTTGACCGGCAGGCCTTCGGCGGCCTGAAAGGCGCGCAGCGCCAGCCGCATATTGGACCCCGGCACGCCATCGATGACCCCGGGCGAGAAATGTCGGCGGTCGAGAATGACCTGGGCCCGCACCAACTGGCGCTTGATGGCACCGCGATCGGCGGCGGCGGCCATGCCCTGGCTGTTGACCATGTCGAGCAACGATACGGTTGCCGGCTGGGCTGGCGGCACCTGCGCCATCACGGCGGTGCCAGCAAAGCCAAGGCCAAAAAGGGAAAGCGTGAGCAACAGACGCGACATGAACCAAACCTCGGGAATTGCAACATTCGACAGTGAACAGCGTTGAAGCGATGGAACGGCGACAAAGTTCCATCAGGGGACGTAAAAGCCATGCAGCCATATCTGATAGCCGGCGTGACGTTGCTCGCCGGCATAGCCGGCGTGGCATTGCTCGCCGGCACGACAGGACCGGCGCGTGCCGCCACGCCCGATTGCGGCAGCGGTCCGGCAGCAGCAGCGGCCGCCAATGCCGCCAGTTACGATACGCTCGACTGGGCACCGTTCCGCCGGCCAGAACGCGGCTGGGCGGTTTATGCCAACAAGATAGCCGCCGAGATCGCGACGCGCTGCACGATCGACACACCCGGCTTTGCAGCAGCGCTGGCCCGGTGGCAGGCGGCGCATGGCCTGGCCGCAACCGGTATTGTCGATGCGCCAGGCTTTGCCGTGATGAACGCCGGCTGGACGGCGGCCCGCCCGCGCCTGCCGGCGGCCAGCGATGGCAGTTGCGCGCCGGCGGCGCCTGACGTGCTGGGTTTGGCAAGCGCAGCTGAAAGCTATGGCAACAAATCGATCATGCTGCGCCGCGATACGCTTGCCGCCTATCGCCGGCTGCGCGCCGCAGCGCGGCGCGAACTGCCGCCGGGCGATGCGGACTGGTTTCGGATCTTTTCGGGCTTTCGCGCGCCGGTGGCCGATGCCGAGCGATGCCTTGTCGATGGCAATTGCGACGGCGTCGTGCGCGCTGCCTGTTCGGTGCACCGCACCGGCCTCGCCATCGACATGCACGTCGGTCACGCAACGGGCTTTGGCCCTGACCAATCCGATGATACCAACCGCCGCGCCATGGTCCGCACCCTCGCCTATCGCTGGCTGATCACCAATGCAGCGCGCTTCGGCTTTGCCAATTACGTCTTCGAGCCGTGGCACTGGGAATATGTTCCGCCCGCGCAAGGCATGGCCTCGACAACGCCGCCCGCCCCCGGCAAGACACAGTGATGACTGTTTCGCCGCTCGCTCGCCCCTTCCCCGATCTTGCACCGATTGCCGGCGTGCGCATCGGCACCGCCACTGCCGGCTACAAGCCGTGGACGCGCGCCGATGTCCTGCTCGTGGCGCTGGCGCCGGGCACGGCGGTGGCCGGCGTCACCACCGCGTCGCGCTGTCCGTCGCCCGAGGTAGAATTGTGCCGCGAACGGCTCGGGGGTGGCCGGGCCCGGGCGCTGATCGTCAACGCCGGCAACAGCAATGCCTTCACCGGGGCCGCCGGGCGCGCCGCCGCCGTGGCGCAATCGGCGGCGGTGGCAGCGCTGATCGGTTGTGATGTGGCGCACGTGTTTGCCGCTTCGACCGGCGTCATCGGTGTGCCCTTGCCGCAGGACAAGGCCGTGGCCGGGGCAACAGCGGCGCACGCAGCGCTGGGCAATGGCGATTTTTACGCCGCCACCCTTGCCATCAGCACCACCGATACATTTGCCAAGGCCGCCTCTGTCACCGCGATGATCGGCGATGTGCGCGTCACCCTGACCGGCATCATCAAGGGCTCGGGGATGATCGCGCCCGATATGGCGACGATGCTGGGCTTCATCTTCACCGATGCCGCCGTCGCGCCGGCCTTCCTGCAATCCACGCTGGCCAGTGTGAACGCCCGCACATTTTCGTGTATCACCGTTGATGGCGACACTTCGACATCCGACACTGTGCTGGCCTTTGCCACCGCCGCCGCCGGCAATGGCGAGATCAGCGGATGGGATTCGCCGGGCGCCGATGCCTTTGCCGCCGCGCTGCATGACCTGTGCCGCCAACTGGCGCAATTGGTCGTGCGCGACGGTGAAGGCGCCAGCAAGTTCATCGCCATCAGCGTGTCGGGGGCGGATACCGACCGCGCTGCTCATGTCGTGGCGATGAGCATCGCCAATTCACCCCTGGTCAAGACCGCCATCGCCGGCGGTGACGCCAATTGGGGCCGCATCGTCATGGCGGTCGGCAAGGCCGGCGAACGCGCCGAACGCGATTTGCTCAGCATTCGCTTTGGCACCACCATCGTCGCTGAAAAAGGCGCGGTCGTGCCGGGCTATGATGAAGCGCCGGTTGCGGCGCATCTGGCGGGCGAGGATATCGACATCGCCGTCGATCTGGGTATCGGCAGCGGCCGCGCGACGGTGTGGACTTGCGACCTTACCCATGGCTACATCAGCATCAATGCCGATTACCGGAGCTAAGCCGATGACTCCCATCCTTCACGAATATCAGGCGTCGCCATTTTCCGAACTGGTCCGCGCCGCCTTCGGATTGAAGGCCATGGCGTGGCAATCGGTGACCATTCCCAACATCATGCCCAAGCCCGACCTTGTCGAATTGACCGGCGGCTATGCGCGCACGCCGGTCGTGCAGATCGGTGCCGATATCTATTGCGACACCGCCGCAATTCTGTCGGCAGTCGATCATCTCCAGCCCGAACCCAGCCTGTATCCACCGCCGCTGGGCGCGCTCCACAAGGTTATGGCAAGCTGGGCCGGTGGACCGCAATTCATGGCGCATGTCGGCGCGGCGCTGGGTGCGATGCCGGCGGGCGCGCTGCCGCAAGCCTTCATCGCCGATCGCAAGGGGCGCTTTGGCCTTGATATGGCGGCGCTGGCGCGGGCCACGCCGCACCTGACGACACAGGCGCTGACCGCGGCGCATTGGCTCGATGCCAGCCTGTCGGATGGCCGCGCCTTCATCGGTGGTGACGCGCCGGGCCATGCCGATCTGGCGTTTTACAGCAATATCTGGTTCGTTCGCGGCAATCCGTTCGCCAAGGAAACCACCGCGACAATCCTGGCGCTGCCGCATCTGGCGGGCTGGTATGATCGGGTCGCGGCGCTGGGCCATGGCACGCGTAGCGTGATAACGGCGGCTGATGCGATTGCCATTGCGGCTGCGGCCTCGCCGGCGCCGGTTGGCGGGCGTATCGATGCGCCGTTCAAGGCTGGTCAGCTTGTGGCAGTGCGGACGGATGGGTCGGGCGATGCGCCTTCCGTGGGGGCGCTGGCGCAATGTGATGCGACGGGGATTGTCATTCACCGCGAGGGGACGCGCTGCGGCCAGGTTGCGGTGCATTTTCCGCGGTTGGGGCAGATTGTGGTGCCGGTCGAAGCTTAGGTTTCAAAGGGCGGCTACACCCTCACCCGCCGCGCTGGAGCGCGAGGCGCCTCTCCCGCAAGCGGGAGAGGTGGCAAATAGCTTAGGCCAATTCGCCTTCCAGCCAGCTTTTGAGCTGCGACTTGGGCGCCGCGCCGACCTTGGTCGCAACCGGCGCGCCGTTTTTGAACAGGATCATCGTCGGGATGCCGCGCACGCCGTAGCGGGTCGGGGCGTCCGGGTTTTCATCGATGTTGATCTTGACGATATCGACGCCGGCGAGTTCGTTGTTAATCTCTTCGAGCGCCGGGCCGATCTGGCGGCACTGGCCGCACCATTCCGCCCAGAAATCGACCAGTACCGGCTTTTCGCTGGCGATGACATCGGCGTGAAAGGAAGCGTCGGTGATATGTTTGGTGGCCATGATCGGCTCCGCTGATTGGGCTATGGGACACAGATAGGCGCGGGCGTGTCCGGGTTCAACTAAACTTCGTCTTTGGGGTAATGAAGCCGAATGAGCGCGTCGGGCAGCGTGATCAGCCGCGGCGCTTCGCTGTAGAGCAGCGCCGCTGTCACCGGCCGGCCCGGAAACACCTGTTCGAGCGCTGCCACATAGGCCGCCATCTGGCGCAGATAATAGGTCTCGACGGCCTCGGCACTTGCTGGCACCCGGCGGCCGGTCTTGAAATCGATGATCGTCACGCCGCTGTCGGTCACCAGCAGCCGATCGACCTTGCCGGCGATGACCAGCGTGCCGACCGTCGCGGCAATCGGCGCTTCGACGAGCGCGCCGGGCGCAAAAACCGCCGCAAAGGCCGGATCATCGAGCACGCCAATCACCGTTGTCACCAGCGCCCCGGCATCAAGCTCGGGCACGCTCAGCCGGCACCAGGCTTCACCAACGGCGCGGCGGCGGTCCACCGGCAGATCGGGCAGCCGCTCGAACAGCGCGTGCAGCGCCGCGCCGCGCCGGGCCGCGGCCTTGGCCGCCGGGCCTTGCGGCGGCGCGCTGACATCATCGGCAGCGATCGTTGATGGCGACAGGGGCCGTGGCGGCCGCGCTTCGACTGGCGGCGCCCGGTCGAGCCAATCCGGGACCAACAGGCTGTCGGCAGGGTCGAGGGTCGTTGCCAGCGGTTGCAGCGCCGTGGGCACGCCAAGCGCAAACCGCAGCGCGCCGTCGGTCCAGTCATCCGTCGCGAGCGTTTCGACGTCGAGTGTCTCGAACGCCGCCGTCACACTGGCATACCAGCTTGCCGGCGGCACTTCCTTGGCGTTGTCGCGCAGCGTGCCGCCGATGAACAACAGGTCTTCGGCGCGGGTCAGCGCGACATAGAGCAGCCGGCAATGTTCGCGTGTCGCGGCGGCATCAAGGTCGTTGATCCGATCGGCAATCGGCCCGGCGAGGCCGCTGCGCGATTTGAGATAGACCGGCAGTTCGGGGCCATTGTCAAAGCTCATCAGCACCGGCGCATCGCGTTCCGGCATGCGCGGCTTGGTTGCATCGGCGAGGATGACGACCGGCGCCTGCAACCCCTTGGCGCCGTGCACCGTCATCAGCCGCACCGCCGCCAGCGGGCCATCGGGGTCGCGCTTGATCTCGATATCATCGGCCTCCACCCAGGCCAGAAAGCCTTGCAGCGACGGCGCATTATTGGCTTCAAAGGCCAGCGCCTGATCGAGCACGGCATCGATGGCATCGCGGGCTTCCTCGCCCAGCCGCGCCAGCAAGCGGCTGCGCCCGGCCAGCCCCGCATCGGACAGCAGCCGTTCGAAAAATTCGTGCGGGGCGGCAAAATCGGCAAAGCCGAGCATTTGCAGCAACCAGTCCCGCGCGGTCATCACCACCGCGTCGGGGCTGGCGAGCACCTGTTGCCACAAGCTGCCGGGCCGACCGGCGGCGAGCGCGTGCAACCGATCATGGCCGATATCGACAAAGGGTGAGACAAGCAGCGCCGCCAGCGTCAGATCATCGCCGGGTTGCAAGGCAAAGCGCGCCACGGCAAGCAGATCGGCCACCGCCAGCGGATCGGTGAGTTTCAACCGGTCAACCCCCGCCACCGGCACCCGCCATTCGTGCAGCGCCGCCACCAATGCGTTGGAAAAAGCACTGCGGCTGCGCACCAGCACGAGAATATCCTGCGGCCGCACCGGGACGCCGCGTGCCGGCAACAGCATCGGTGCCGCCGGGTTCAGCCAGCCGGCGATGGTTTGCGCCATCTGATGCGCCAGCTTTATTTCGGCCTTGGGGGAATAGGCCGCATCGTCATCCGCATCGTCGCCCGCGCTGTCATCGCCGTCACCGTCACCGTCATCATCACCGGCGCGCACCGGCGGCCACAACGTGACCGCGCCGGCCTGATCGGCCCGATGCGCGACATGCGGCGGCACCACGCCCGAACGGTCGAGCGTGCCATGGCCAAGATAATCGGCCACCGCATCGACCACCGCGAGCACCGCCGGCACCGAGCGGAAATTGCTGGTCAGGGCGATGCGCCGCCAGATTTCGCCGCTATCGGCGGCCCATTGCGCGAAATTATCGTGCTGGTCGCTGTAGACATCGGGGTCCGACCCCTGAAAGCTGAAAATCGCCTGTTTATAGTCACCGACCACGAACAAGGTGCGCTGGCTATCCTGCGCCCCGTCGCCATCGAACCACGGCTTGGTCAGCGCCTCGACGATCTGCCATTGCCGGGCGTTGGTGTCCTGCGCTTCATCGACAAGCACGTGATCGATGCGCTGGTCGAGCTTGTAGCGCACCCATTCGGCGGCGCCGGGCGCCTGGAGCAACCGCTGTGCCGCTGCGATCATGTCGTCATAATCGACCACCCCGAGCCGCGCCTTGGCATCCACCCAGCTTGCCGCCAGCCTGACCCCGACGCGCAAATGGCAGGCGGCATGCGCGGCGACGGCGTATAACCGCTGTTCGATGACAATCGCCATCACCGCCTCGCCAAGCTCGATGAACAGCGGCCGCAGCGTCGCATCGGCCTTGTCGGCGCTGGCCGGCACGGCGCTGGGTTTGCGGACATCCTTGTTTTTCGACGTCAGGAAGAACGCACACAGCAGGTCGAAAGCTCCTACCCGGTCATCGGACTGCAACCAGCCATGGGCCTGTGCTGCCGCGGCCGTCGCCTTTTGGCCGCCATCGGCGTGCAGCGCCCGCGCCAGCCGGGTGACGCCGCCGGCATCGAAAGCTGCCAACGCTGCTGCCAACGCGGTTTGCGCGTCACCAGCCGTTGCCAGGCCCAGCCCGCGGCGCAGCATCGGTTCGATGCCGTCCGGGTTGAGCCCCGCCAGCGCCTCGGCATGGCTGCCCAGCCGCGCAATGACCTGCGACAGCCGGCCTTCACCGCTGGCGACGCTAATCGCGGCCAGATCGGCCATGAAATCGGGATCATCATCACCCTGTTCGATCGCGGTGGTCAGCAAGCGGCGGCGCAGCAGCGTGCTCGCCCGATCATCGAGCGTGGCAAAACCCGGCGTCACGCCCGCCTCGATCGGGAAGCTGGCGATCAATCCTTGCGCAAAGGCATGGATGGTCTGCACCGCCAGGCCCTGCGGCGCATCAAGCACTTCGGCAAACAGCCGCCGCGCCATGGCCAGCGCCTCAGGCCCCGCATCGGTGCGCAGCGCCGCCAGATCGCTGGTGAGTTCGGCAGCGCTGCACCGCGCCCAATGCGCCAGCCGCCCGAACACCCGCGTCTGCATTTCGGCCGCCGCCAGCTTGGTAAAGGTCAGGCACAAAATCGCATGCGGCGGCGTACCCTGCAGCAACAGCCGCAGCACCCGGGCTGACAGCACCTGGGTTTTGCCGGTGCCCGCCGATGCCGTCACCCAGGCGTGCGCCTGGGGTTCGGCAGCGCTCGCCTGTTCAGCTTTAAGGATTTGCAGGGCGGAAACGGTCGGGCTCATTCGCCGCCGCCGCGTTTGGGCCGGTCCTGCCATTCCGCCACCCGGGCGAGATGATCGTAATCGGTCCAGCCATAGCCGGGCACGCGCTTGGATATGAAGCCAGCGTCCCCCAGCAACAGCGCATCGGTTTGGGCGATGGCCACCGCCAGCGCTGCTTCGGCATGATCGGCAGCGCTGAGCGGCGGCTTGCCACGCAGCGGGTTCTCGGGCTTGCCGGCTTCGGTGCCGCCGCTAAGTTTCCAATAGGCCAGCGCCGCCGGTTCGCCTGCCGCGACCTTGCGCAAATTGCCACGCGCCGCCATCGCCATGAGCAAGCCCAATTGATTGGCCAGCCCGTCGCGCACCGCGCGCGCGCTCGGCACGCGGCCGGTTTTATAATCGATGATCGCCAGCCGGCCTTGCGCATCGCGGTCGACCCGGTCGGCGCGGCCAGTGAGGGTGATGCCGTTGGACAGCAGCCATTCGCCGCCGCTTTCGGCGACCATCTGGTGCCAGCCCTCGGCTTCGGCGGCGAGGATCGCTTCGCCGGCCCAGACAATGGCACGGCGCGCGCGCGGACCCCACAGCGCGCGCAGCAGCGGAAATTGCGAGCCTTCGCTGGCCAGCATTTCCTCGGTCAGTTGCTGCAAGCGTGCAAGGCTGCCGCCGCCGCTGTTGACCCAGCGTTCGAGCACGTCATGAATGCGGTTGCCGCGCGTCGCCGCCGTGGGATCCTGATCGAGCGGATCGAGCGGTTTGAGATCGAGCACGGCGCGCGCGTAAAAGGCAAAGGGGTCGGTTACCAGCGTATCGATCTGGGTGACCGATATCTTGCGCGGCCGCCCGGCGGCGGGGGGTGCCGGGCGTGGCGGCCGCACCGATAGAGCGGGCAGGCGCGAATCGATGCCGCGCGCCAGTTGCAAAAGGTGCCTATCCTCGGTCAGCCCGCCGCTGAAGGCCTGCAATCGCAGCCAGAACCGCGAGGCCACCAGCGGCGCGCTGGCATCGCGGCGCGCGCGGGTGAGCAACACCTCGGATGCCCCCATGCCGCCGACAAAATCATGCGCCGCAAGGCCCGTGGCGCGGGCCAGCCCCGGCAGCCCAAGCGTGGCGCGGATCGCTGGCGCCAGCCATGGGTCGGGCGCCGGCCGGCCGGGCCAGACGCCTTCGTTCAACCCACCCAAAATCATCAGGTCGGCGCGTTGCAGTTGCGCCTCCAGCGGCCCCAGAATCTGTAACCGCGGATGCCCGCCATAGGCACTGCGCACCGCCACATCCGACAGCAGCGCACCGATCAGCGCCGCTGCATCGTCGCGTTCAAAGGCGCCAAAGCTGCCGCCATCGCTTTCCAGTCGCTCGACAAGGCCGGCGAGCGCGCGACCATCGGTGCCGCTCCACAGCCGATCACCGCCCAGCGTGTCGCCAGTGCGGCGCAAGGCGTCGGCCAGTTGCGGCAGATCGATCGCCGGGGCATCGCCCAATGTTGCCAGCGGCGACAATTGCGCCTCCACACTGTGCCACCACGCCATGGCGGCGGCGGCGCGGGCAGCGAATTTGGCCTGGCCATCGGGCGTTTTCTGCGCCGCCACACGGTCCTGCCACCAGCGGTCAAAGGCTTCGCCGATACCATCGAGCCCCGGCGGCGGGCGCACGCCGCGCAACGCCAGGTCAAGCTGCCGCACCGCTGCCAGCCAGGCGCCGCGCCCGTCGCCACTTGCCACCAACGGGTGCTTGAGCACGGTCAGCAGCGCGACGGGTGAAAACCCCTGCGCCATGGCCTCGGTCAGCGCCAGCGCCAGCGCCCCGGGCGGCGTCAGGCGCAGCGGCACCCCGGCCGAATCATCGATCACCAGCCCCCAGCGCCGGCAATGCGCCGCCACCCGCCGCGCCAGCCCGCGATCGGGGGTGACCAGCGCCGCGCTCCGCCCCGGGGTTTCGAGCGCCCGGCGCAGCGCCAGCGCGATAACCTGGGCTTCTTCGCCCGGCGTTGCCGCCTCCACCGTCGTCACCCCGGCAAAGCTGGCGATGTCCGCTGTGTGCCAATCATCGGCGGCAGCCGCCGGCGCCAGCGCCGCCATGATCGCCGGCGTGCGCGCCGCTGGCCCGTCGCGCTCGGTGGCTCGGCCCCAATCGGCAACAGCGGCGCGGGTTTGCTCCAGCCGATGCAGCAGCAGTTTCAGGCCATATTGCGGGTGCGCTTCGCTATCGCGCAGCCCCGTTTCATCGCCGCAGCAAATGGCCGCCCAGCGCCGTTCGCCGGCTTTCGAAAGGTCAGTGTCGAGGCCCGGCAGCACAACGAGGCCAGTGGGAAGGCCAATAACGGCGGCCAGCAAGCGCACGATTGACGGCGAGGTGCCGATGACACCAGCGGCAATGACCGGTCCGGATGGCGCTGCCGCCGCCCAGCGCGCCACCAGCGCATCGATAAGCGCGGCAATGCGCGTGCCGCCGTCACTGCCGCCGTTGGCGTCGCGCGCGGGTGGCCAGCCGGTGATGACAACATCGAGAAAGCGCAGCGTATCCTGCCAATGTTCGGCAAGTTCCTTGTCGGCGACAACGCTGCGCAGGCGTTCGGGGTCGATTTCTTCGGCGAGCAGCGCATCGAGCGTCGCGCCCAGTTCATCGCCCAGCCGCAACGCCTCAACCGCGCTGCGCCCGGCTTCGCGGCCGCCCGGGCCCAGCCCCTTGGGCAATTGCCGCACCAACCGCGCCAGTTCGAGCCGGCGCACCAGCGGTGACACAGGCGGCGGCAGCGCGGTGTCGCCACTGGCGAAACGGTCGAAACTGTCATCGCCCAGGTCCCCCACCGGCGTCAGGCGCGGCAACAACAGCCCGGTGCCGGCCCGGCGGACAAAGGCATCGGTCAGCGCCCGGGCAGCACGGCGATTGGGCAACAGAATATGGGCGCGGGCCAGCGCCAGCGGATCATCGCCACAGCGCGCCAAAATGCCATCGGCCAGTGCATCGACGAACGCCACGTGCGGCGCGATGTTGAACAGGCGCTCAGCCCGTTGCAAGCAGGCTCTCGGTTTCGCCAACGCTTGCCGGGGTGCCGACATGAAACCACAGCCCCTGATGGACGGCGCCGAACAATCGCCCGGCGGCCAGCGCCTTGTGCCATTGCCGCCATACCGAAAAAGCTTCGACCGGTTCGCCGTCGAACAGATGTTTCGAAATCAGCTGGATGCCCGAATAGACAAAAGGCGCGATGCGCACTTCGCCGCGCGGCGCCACCTGCCCCGCCGGATCGAGATGAAAATCGCCGCGCCCGTCATAGCCGGTCGCACGGGCCAGCGGCACCAGCAGCAACAGCGCATCCATTTCGGCCGGGTTCCAGCGCTGGGCGAGCAGGCGCAACGTATCGCCCGACCCATCGATCCACATATTGTCGGCATTGATGACGAAAAACGGGTCGGCATCGATCAAGGGCAGCGCATTGACGACACCGCCGCCGGTTTCGAGCAGCCGGGCGCGTTCATCCGAAAGCCTGATCCGCAAGCCATCGGGGCGCGCGGCGGTGCGGGCGCGCACCGCCGCATCGATCTGATCGGCAAAATAATGGGCGTTGACGACGGCTGTGGCGATGCCGGCAGCTTCAACCCGATCAAGCGCCCGATCGAGCAGCGTGCGCCCGGCGACTTCGACCAGCGGCTTGGGGCGTGTTGCCGTCAACGGTCGCATGCGCTTGCCGAGCCCGGCGGCCAGCACCATTGCGGTTTGCGGCACGGCGACAGCGACGTGCGGGCGCAGCGCCAGCGGCGGGCGGCCCCTGTGCTTTGAATCATCGCTCATGATGCGACCTTTACGCCGGTGCGTGCTGCGGCCGGGACATGCGCTGCGAACCAGTCCGCCACGGGTGCCAGCGCCGGGTGAGCAAGATTTTGCGTCACCATTTCCCACAGCCGCGGGTGGAACGCCGGGTAGCTCGCCTTGCCATCGCGGACGTAGAGCCGGGTGAACACCCCCAGGATCTTGATGTTGCGCTGCGCAGCGAGAATCGCATAGGCAGTGCGAAAGGCGGCGGGTTCGACCTCAGGGCGGGCCGAGAGATAGCGCGCGATCATCGCCGCTTCGAGCGCCGGGCTGACGATGCGGCGGATATCCTGGAGCAACGACGCCAGATCATAGGCCGGGTGCCCCGCCAGCGCGTCCTGATAATCGAGCAGACCCAGCCCGCGCAGGCCCGGCCGGTCGATGATCATCAGATTATCGGCGTGGTAATCGCGCAGGGTCAGCACCGGTGGCTCGGCGCGCACGGCATCCCAAAGCGGCGCCCAGACGGCATCATAGCCCGGCGTTTCGGCAACGCCCATCGCGGGCAGATACCAATCGGGGAACAGCCGTGCCTCGCGCAGCAATTCGGGCTCGGTATAAGGCGGCACATCGCCGGCGGGAAAGCGGTGCAGCGCTGCCAGAATATCGACAGCGCTTTCATAAACCGCCGTTTCGCGGCCCGGATCACGCGCCAGCACCGGGCCTACGCGATCATCGCCGAAATCTTCGAGCAGCACGAGGCCGATTTCGAGTTCGGTCGCCAGCGCTTGCGGCGCCGAAAAACCCATGGCGTCGAGCTGTTTGCCGATAGCAAGGAAAGGCCGCGAATCTTCCTTTTCAGGCGGCGCATCCATCAGCACGGCTGTCGTGCCATCGGCGGCATGTACCCGAAAATAGCGCCGGAACGAGGCATCGCCGGCCAGCGGCGCAATCCGCGCCCCACCCCAGCCATGGCGCGCCAGAAAAGCCGGCGCAGCGGCGGGCGGAATCATTTGGGGAGGAGCGGTGGCCACCGGCCTTCCCAAGCCGGGCACGGTCCCCAAGTCAAGTGCCGAGGTGCATCGCCGCTACCCGAAATCCGCAAGCGCAGCGCCTCGGCGGGCAGGCGATCCCCCAGCCGCTCGGGCCATTCGATGACCAGCGCCGCATCGGTTTCGAACAAGCCCAGCGCATCGGCATCATCAGGGCCATCGAGCCGATACAGATCGACATGCCAGACCGGCACCGCGACATCGGGCGGATCATAGCTTTGCACCAGCGTGAAGGTGGGTGACGGCACCTCGCCGCCCCAACCCAGCGCGCGGATCAGCGCGCGGGCAAAGGTCGATTTTCCGGCACCAAGATCACCCGACAGCGCGATGACGTCACCGGGGCGCAGCGTGGCCGCCAGCGCGGTGGCAAGGGCAACCATGGCGGCTTCGTCATGCAGGTCCAACTCATTCATGTGTGCGAGGTGCATCGTTCCGGGCATGTTGACAAGTGCCGTCTTGTCTCCTATATGGGTGACATATTGTCGACTAAAGGAGCGAAATAGGTGACAGAAGAACAGTTCAGCCAAAGCCGCAAAGGCCAGGCTCTGATCGCAATCTTGCAGCGGCCGGGCGTCATCGACCGGATTGTCGCTGCAAGCCGGGCCGATCGACCGGCGGTGGAGGCGATCGATGCCGTCGTTGCCGATGAAATCGGTTTACTCAGCGACCCTGAAAAGCAAGCGGCAGGCCGGGTCATGAAGCGGTCCGTCGGAAACCATGGTCTGCGGCCGGTCAAGAAGGGGCAACGTGTGCGCGGCGGGCGGGTTTTCAGTCGTGGTACGGTCTATCGGGAAATCACGCCATTCGGCGACCCCGCCCCTTTTGCTGCCGCCGCTGTCGCCGCCGCATCGCCCGGCGTCGATCGCTTCCAGTCGGCGCATGAGATATTGGTCGCCGGACGCCGCGATCCCGCAATGCCGTTGGCCGATGTTGATGCTTTTCTGCGTGAACGGCGAGCGATGTGGGGCGAGCCCTGATGGTTCTGCTCGATGCATCGGCGTTGATCGCGGCCTTGTTGCTGGAACCCGGCAGCGAACGGGTGCGCACAAGTGCCAACCCGGTCATTTGTGCAGTCAATTTCGCCGAAGTGGTCGAACGGTTGCAGCGCGATATCGATGACGACGCCGTGGCCCGAGCCCTTGCGCAAGCCGCTATACCGGTGATCGGGGTCGACCGCGATCTGAGCCTGGCCGCCGGCATGTTGGGGCGCAGCACGCGTGTTGCCGGCCTGTCGCTTGGTGATCGATATTGTCTGGCACTGGCGCGCCAACTGGGGTGTAGCGTTTTGACTGCGGATCGCGCCTGGCTTCGCGTGGCTGCCATCGTCGGTGTCGATGTACAGCTTATCCGATAGCGGCTTCGTTCAAAAATCCATCGTCACATAGGCTTGCGCCAACCGGCCCGGCATCGCGAGATAGGACCCGGCGCTGCGCAGTTCAAAGCCCTGTGTATCGAACAAATTGGTGATCTGGACCCGCAGCAGCGCGCGGCTGCCCGCGAGTTTGAAGCGGTAGCGGGCGCCGATATCGACAAGTTTGCGCACCGGAATTTGCGCCAGATTGCCAACCGTGGCGGTTTCCGGGCTGCGATAGGCCAGCCGCGTATCGAACGAGATGCCGGGAAGGAAGGGCGGCCGCCAATCGGCGCTGATTTCGAAACGGTTGCTGATCGCGCCAACGGGGCGCGGTCCGATGCGGCCGGTCGTCACCGCGTCGCCGGTCACCTTGGGCCAGAGCAGCACGGCGCCGGCAACAAGGCTGAGTTGGGGCGTGACGGGCCCGGCCACCGAAGCTTCGACGCCGCGGTTGATGGCATCGCCGAGCGGGCCGAAGCGGTTGTTGGCATCAAGGTTGAAATAGGGTTTGGAAATGTCGAAAACACCGGCCACCAGCTTGACATCTTCAGTGATCGCAAAGCGCAATCCGGCATCGAACTGGCGAGTGCGGATCGCGGGCAGCGCTTCGTTGCGGTTGGCGGCATTGCCCGGCGCGATGCCGCTTTCTTCGAGCCCGGTGACGGCGCCGGCGTAAACGACGAGGCGCTGCGACAGGTTGGCGGCGACGGTAATATTGTACAAAAGCGGCTTGGCATCGGTCGCCTGAATGCCGCCCGTTGGCACATCGATACGCTTTTTATAGCTGCTATATTGCAGCCCGGCCGAGACCTCGCCGACGCCATCCCACCGGCCTTCATAGGCAAGGCCGCCGGTATATTGGCGCACCTTGTCCCGTTGCTGCGGTCCAAAGCGGGCGAACTGCTGCGGGACTTGCGAGGGGATGTTGATATCGACGGGGCCAAGATCGAGGCTGTCACCGCCGCCAAAGCGCCGGTCACCGGCGCGGCCACGAACGGCGGCATGAATGCGATGCTGGCGCGGGCCATCATCGATCAGCCGGGTCAGCCGGATTTCGCCGCTGATCGAGGCAAAATCGAGCGGCGGATCGGCAAGGATGCGCTGTCGGCCGGTACCATCGGGCAGCAGATCGCGAACCAGATTGGCAGACTGGTTGTGCGCGACCCGCGACGACCGGAACAGCCCGGCGCGCAGCAACCATTGCGGCGCGATCTTCCAATCACCCAGCACACCGATATTTGCCTCGGCATTGGTGCCATGCACCCATGACGGCCCGAAGCGGACGCGGCGCGGTATCGGCGGCGGCAGATAATCACCGGCCGGTAGATATTGCGCGCCATGATCATCATAGAGCGACCAGGTAATGTTGACGAACGGCACCAGCGTCAGCGTGTCAGTTGGCGTCCAGCGCGCGCTGATGGCGCCGCCGATCTTGTTTTCCAGCGTGGCGTTAAAGGTGCTTTCCCGCCGCGCCGAGGCGCCAAGGCCGAGGCTGAGGCTTGGCGACACCGGTACCACCGCATCGAGTTCGGCATTGACCGTGCCCCAGGCATCGGCGCCGAGTTGCACACTCGCCGCAGCTTTGTCTCCGGGGCGGCGGAAGCCGAAATCGACAATGCCGGTGGGCGCCGGAAACGGGTTGCCGAGTGCGCTCAGCCCGACATGGATGGTCGTTGACCGCGCCAGGCGGACAGAGGGCACGATGACCGGATCGAAATACAGGCCTTCGATGCGCACGCTGCCGGCCGCCACCGGCGAAAAGCCGCGCACGTTCGTCTGATTGTAAAGCCCGATGGTTTCGCGGCCGACGCTGGTGCCAAAGGCGTCGCCGGCCTGGCGAACGGCATTTTCATCGGCGCGGCTGGCGGTGGGCGGCGCCGCAACGGTTTGCGCCGCGACCGGCTGCACGGTTTGCGCCGCGACCGGCTGCAGTGCGATCAACGCAACAACGCCCGCCCCGATCAGGGGACGGGCGGAAGCCGGTAAAGTTGCAGGCGCGCCGCTATGGCGCATCAGTAGCGGTAATGGTCCGGCTTGAACGGGCCCGCGGTCGGCACGCCGATATAGCCGGCCTGCTTGTCGGTGAGCGTCGTCAGCTTCACACCGAGCTTTTCGAGATGGAGCATCGCCACCTTTTCATCGAGATGCTTGGGCAGCACATAAACTTCGTTCTGATATTTGCCGGCGTTATCCCACAATTCGATCTGCGCCAGCACCTGGTTGGTGAAGCTGGCCGACATGACGAACGACGGGTGGCCGGTGGCGCAACCCAGGTTGACGAGACGGCCCTTGGCCAGAACGATGATCTGGTTGCCATCGGGGAATTCGACGATGTCGGTGCCCGGCTTCACTTCGGTCCATTTGTAGTTCGAAAGCGCCGCAATCTGGATTTCGCTGTCGAAGTGCCCGATGTTGCAGACAATGGCGTTGGGCCGCATGTTCATCATGTGCTCGGCGGTGATGACATCGGCGTTGCCGGTGGCGGTGCAGAAAATGTCGGCACGCTTGACGGCATCTTCCATGGTGACGACTTCAAAGCCTTCCATCGCGGCCTGGAGCGCGCAAATCGGGTCGATTTCGGTGACCATGACGCGCGCGCCGCCGTTGCGGAGCGACTGGGCACTGCCCTTGCCGACATCGCCGAAACCAGCAACCACGGCGACCTTGCCGGCGAGCATCACATCCGTTGCGCGGCGGATGGCATCGACGAGCGATTCCTTGCAGCCATAAAGATTGTCGAACTTCGACTTGGTCACGCTGTCGTTGACGTTGATCGCCGGGAACGGCAATTCGCCCTTTTTGGCGATTTCATAGAGACGATGGACGCCCGTGGTGGTTTCTTCCGAAACGCCCTTCAGGTTCTTGACGGTTTCGGTCAGGTAACCGGGGCGCGCCTTGATATAGGCCTTGAGGGCGCGCTGGAATTCGACTTCTTCTTCATTTTCAGGCTCGCCGAGCGTTGCGCCGGCTTCGAGCTTGGCCCCCCAGAGCGCGAACATCGTGGCATCGCCGCCGTCATCGAGGATGATATTGGCGGTCTGGTCACCCCAGTTGAAAATGTCGCCGACATAATCCCAATATTCGGCCAGGCTTTCGCCCTTGATGGCGAACACAGGCACGCCCGAAGCGGCGATGGCGGCAGCGGCATGATCTTGCGTCGAGAAAATGTTGCAGGTCGCCCAGCGCACGTCGGCACCGAGCGCGGTCAGTGTTTCGATGAGCACGGCGGTCTGGATGGTCATGTGCAGCGACCCGGTGATGCGCGCGCCCTTGAGCGGCTGCGACGCGCCGAATTCGCGGCGCAGCGCCATCAGGCCAGGCATTTCGGTTTCGGCGATCTGGATTTCGCGGCGGCCAAAATCGGCGAGGCCGATATCGGCAATGACATAATCATGGGTTGCAGTGCTGGTGGCCACGGCGCGGTATCCTGTTTCGAAAAGGCAAGCCCGCGACATAGGCGGGTGCAGCGATCCGAGCAAGCATAAAGATATCTTTATATGATCCAAAAGCAGGGCGTGCAGATACGAGGGGGACGGACGCGCTGGTTCCTGAACTTTTGACGGGGTTGTGAACCGGCAGCGCACATGTCAGAAGGTTCATGATTACTAAGGGGGACTGAATCTTCATGAAAATGCTTGTTATTGCCATTGCGTCAGCGTCGCTTGCGTCGGCTGCCACTGCCCAGGTTGCCGCGTTTACCGATCGCGCCACGTTCATCGGTTCGGCCGGCTCCGTCCTTACCGAAGGCTTCAATGGCGTCGTTGCCGATACGCAATTCACCAATAAT
>JBBQMB010000035.1:0-21891 GCA_038328515.1 Sphingomonadales bacterium | reverse complement strand
CGGCGGCGCTGCCATTCCGGGCAACGATCGCCAGCCACCGCCGGGCACAGTCGGCAATCGCCGGGATAAATGCCAGCGTCGTCGGGATTCTGGCGGCTGCGCTTTATGATCCGCTATGGAAAAGCGGTGTCGAATCGCTGATGGACGGCTCCATTGCCGTCGCATGCGTTGTCCTGCTGACCTGCTTCCGGGCGCCGCCGATAGCAATTGTCGGGCTTGCGGTTGCGGTGTCAGTCGCGCTTGCAGCCGCCGACAATTTATAAACCCACGAAAATACCAGTCGAGCGAGCAAGGCTACGCTGCCCTGCTCGCCCGATTTGCGTTTTTCGGCATTCGGTCGTTGCTATCCAGATCAGCCAGCGATTTCGGTCTGCGCGAAGAAATAGCTGATTTCGATCGCGGCGTTTTCGTCGCTGTCCGAGCCGTGCACGGTGTTGGCTTCGATCGATTCGGCGAGTTCCTTGCGGATCGTGCCGGCATCGGCATTGGCCGGGTTGGTGGCGCCCATGATGGCGCGATAGGCCGGAACCGCATCTTCGCCTTCGAGCACCTGGACCACGACCGGGCCGCTGATCATGAAGGCGACCAGTTCACCGAAAAAGCCGCGTTCGCTGTGGACGGCATAGAAACCTTCGGCCTGGGCCTTGGTCAGGTGCAGGCGCTTTTGCGCGATGATGCGCAGGCCGGCGGCTTCGATCATGGTGTTGACCTTGCCGGTGATGTTGCGGCGCGTAGCGTCGGGCTTGATGATCGAGAAAGTGCGCGTGATGGCCACGGGGAAACTCCGTTCGTTTTTTGAAAATGAGGGTGAGAAAGCGCCGCTCCCCTAGCCGCGCGGCGCCGGGATGGCAAGTTTTGCCGTAAAAATGCCGATCACCCGGCTTTTTCGAAGCGCCCGTCTTCGGATTCGCGCCAGTACACCGGCTGGACTCCGTCAGCCTGCGCGAGCCGTCGCCAGCGCTGGCGCGCGACATCAACACCATCGGCATCGAACAGGAACAGCACCCGCGCCAACCCCGCAAGATCATCGGGCAGGTCACCCGCTACCTGGGTCAGGCAATCGGCGGCGTTGGCCGCCGGCAGCGGGCCTTGGGTCAGCAGCACCGGCTGGCGGGCGGCGCTGTCGGGCCCAATCTCGGTGTCGATGCCGTGCGGCACGAAACTGTCTGCAGGCTGAGTCCACAGCGCCGTATCGAGCCGCGCCAGCAGCGCCGGATCATCGCAACGCACGACAATGCGATGCCCTGCCGCCAAGGCCTTGGCGACCAGTTGCGGCAGCACCGCTTCGGCGCGGCGCTGGGCAAGTTGGTAAAAGCCGATGTTGGTCACCGCGGCGGCGTTTTTCGTGTCATCCCCGGCATTACCCTTCGAAATTTTCGGCGATGAACCGGTCGAGCAGCCGCACACCATAGCCCGTCGCGCCCTTGTCGAACAAAGCGCCCGCCTTGTTCGACCAGACGGTGCCGGCGATATCGAGATGCGCCCATTTCACCCCCGGCTTGACGAAGCGCTTGATGAATTGCGCCGCGGTGATCGAGCCGCCCTCGCGCGGGCCGACATTCTTGATATCGGCAATCGGGCTATCGATCAGCTTGTCATAGGCATCGCCTATCGGCATCCGCCACAGTTTTTCACCGCAGGTGTCGCCGGCCTTGAGCAGTTGCGCCGCCAGGCCATCGTCGTTGCAAAACAGCCCGGCATGTTCATGCCCAAGGCTGACGATGATCGCCCCGGTCAATGTCGCCAGATCGACGACGACTTCGGGATCATATTGTTCTTGCGCCCACCAGATCGCATCGCACAACACCAGACGCCCCTCGGCATCGGTGTTGATGACTTCGATGGTCTGGCCGTTCATGCTGGTCACGACATCGCCGGGGCGCTGGGCATTGCCATCGGGCATGTTTTCCACCAGCCCGACCACGCCGATGACATGCGCCTTGGCCTTGCGCGCCGCGAGTGCGTGCATCGCGCCGGTGACCGCGCCGGCGCCGCCCATATCCCATTTCATGTCTTCCATGCCGGCAGCAGGCTTGATGCTGATGCCGCCGGTATCGAAGGTCACGCCTTTGCCAACGAACACCACCGGCTTGGCGTTGGCATCGCCAGTACCGTTCCAGCGCATCGCCATCAGCCGCGGCGGACGCACCGAGCCTTGCGAAACACCGAGCAGCGCCCCCATGCCGAGCGCCCGCATTTCGGGTTCGCCAAGCACGGTCAGTTCGATGCCAAGGCCGAGCAGGCTTTGTGCGCTGTCGACAAAGCTTTCGGGGTAAATGACATTGGCGGGTTCTGAAACCAGGTCGCGGGTGCGCACCACGCCGGCTGCAATCGCCGCGAGCGATTCATGATAAGCTGCCGCATCGGGCGCGCCGATGATGTCGAAATCGGTCAGCGTTGGCTTGGCCTTGGGCTTCATCGTCGTGCGATACTTGTCGAATCGATAACTGCGCAGGCTCGCCCCATGCGCCAGATGGGCAGCGGCACCGGCAAGCGGCAGCGCGGCGGTTACGCCGGTCATGTCCACCGTCACACGGCTTTCGCCGCACGACTGGAACCGCGCTGCGATCGTCGCGCCGATCTTTTCGAACACGGCGGCCGTTGCCTTTTCGGCTGGCCCCATGCCGATGATCAGCAAGCGCGCCGCATCGATGCCATGCGGCCCCAGAATTTCGACGACCGCTGTCGCTTCGCCATCAAAACGCCCGGTCTTGAGCGCACGCGCCACCTGCCCACCGCTTGTGGCATCGACCGCGGCAGCGCCGGGGGTCATCGCGCCATCGGGGCCGGCGAGCACGACAAGGATATGCGAATTGGCATCACGAACGGCGGGAAAGGCAATGCGCATGGTTGAAACCCTTGTATCGAAGTGACGGCAAGCGCGGTTTAGAACGGCCCGTGGCATCGTGCAAACGCGCAGCGGCCGGCGCGCGGCGGTACGCACGCCGCCAAAGCGGTGTTGCCGCCGCGCGCCGTGACGGCTAAGCCTCGCCTGCTCATGCTCCTGCCGTTGAAAGCGTCGCTTGCCCCTGCGTTGTGTCCTGCTGGCGACTGCCACCCTGTTCGCCGCTGCCGGCGGTGCTGGCGCGGCGCGTGCGCAAGCAGCCCCAATTCCGCCCGACGCGGCAGCGCCGCAAGACGCGCCGATAATCGTGCCACGCGACGGCGGCGATGTTATCGCCCCCGGCGACACCATCGGTTTTGAAGCCGACGAATTACGCTATGACGACAAAGCCGAGATTGTCACCGCCACCGGCACCGTCAAGCTGAACCGGGATGCCTGGAAATTATCGGCCGATGCGATCGAATATGACCGGCGCAGCGGCCAGGTGGTTGCGACCGGCCATGTTGTCACCATCGATCCCGAAGGCAATCAGGCCTTTGGCGATCGCATCGAGCTGACCGATTCGCTGCGTGATGGCATAATCGACAATGTGCTGCTCGTGCTCAACGACGGCGGCCGGCTGGCAGCCAATGAAGGCGCGCGCAGTGCCGATACGATCACGCTGCGACGTGCTGTCTATTCACCGTGCGCCGTGGTCGATAGCCAAGGCTGTCCGCATGAACCGGTGTGGCAGGTCAAGGCGCTGCGTATTGCCTATAACCGCACCAGGCACCGGCTTTATTACAAGGCCGCGTCGCTGGAAATATTCGGCGTGCCGGTCTTTTATCTGCCGACCTTCTCGCACCCCGACGGTCTTGCCAAACAGGTCAGCGGGCTGTTGCTGCCGGGTATCGAGTTTCAGCGGCAATTGGGTGTGGGCATCAGCCTGCCCTATCATATCGCGCTGGCACCCGACCGCGATGCCACCATCACGCCGCATTTCTATTCGGCCGAAAATCCGGCGCTTGAACTTTCGGCGCGACGGCTGTTTGCCAAGGGGCCGGTGCAGGTCGATGCCTTTTTTACCTATGCCCAACTGACCGAATTCGCCGCCGATGGCGTCACCGAAATGAACCGCGGCAACCGCTTCAGGGGCTATTTCGCCTTGAAAGGCCAATTGCAGCATTCTGCAACCTGGCGATCGACCTTTTCGGTGCGACTGACCACCGACGACACTTTCAACCGCCGCTATGGTCTTGATTTCGATGACACGCTGCGCTCGACCTACGCACTGGAACGGCGCACCAGCACCAGCTATCTTTCGGTTTCGGCCTGGGCATTTCAAGGGCTGCGCGCCGCCGATCGGGCCGGCGAACTGCCCTATGTGCTGCCTTTGATCGATTATGACTGGCGGCCTTCCGAGCCGGTGCTCGGAGGGCGGCTGCGCTTTGGCGCCAACAGCATGAACCTGCTGCGCACCGACGGGCAAAGCGTGCAGCGCGCCCTGTCGTTCGGACGCTGGGACCGGAGCTTCATCACGACATTGGGCCAACGCATCACCGGCACCGCCATGCTGCGCGGCGATGTCTACAATGTCATCGACCCGCAAAAGGCCACCTTGCCCGAATATGCCGGGCGGCCCGGCATCCGTGCCAGGGTCATTCCGGTCGGTGCCATCGATGTCGAATGGCCGCTTGCCGGGCCGGCGCTGGGCGGCATCCAGACAATCACGCCACGTGTGCAGATCGTTTCGACCCCGGCCAATCTTGATAACAGCACGCCCAATGAGGACAGCCGCGCCATCGAACTGGAATCCGGCAGCCTTTTCGATCTCAACCGCTTCCCGGGGTATGATCGCTTCGAATCGGGCACAAGGCTGAACTATGGCATCCAATATGCCCTTGATCGCCCGGGTTGGGCGCTGCGCAGCGAAATCGGTCAATCGGTTCGGTTGGCTGGCACCGGCAGCGAGTTTCCGCTCGGCACCGGCCTCAGCCAGACCGCCAGTGATTTCGTTGGCCGAACCAATCTCAAACTCGGCAGCCTGTTCGAAATAACCCATCGCTTCCGGGTCGACCGCAGCAGTTTTGCGGTACGGCGTAACGAAATCGATGTCGCGATCGGCAATCGACGCACCTATGCGACAATCGGATATATAAAGTTAAATCGCAATATTCAGCTCGAAGATCTTGAAGACCGGGCAGAATTACGCCTTGGTGGACGTGTCGCCTTTGCCCGGTTCTGGTCGGCCTTTGGCTCGGCGATCATCGATCTGACCACCCCGCAAGACAATCCCGCGGCAACCGGCAATGGCTTCAAGGCGGTGCGCCACCGTATCGGCATCGAATATGAAGACGAATGTTTCCGCCTCGGATTGAGCTGGCGGCGTGATTTCATCGGTGACCGCGATTTCCGTCCAGGCAATACGTTCTTGTTGTCTCTGGCCTTCAAGACGCTCGGCCGCTGAACGGCCGCGGCGGCGATGGCGGCTTTCACCCGCGGTTCAGCACACAGGCGTTAACCGGGCCTTTGCTGTCTGCCCCGGCTTGCGCTAATGACCGCGCACGTCAGGCGGGCAACGGCCAAAAGGGGCGGTCTAAGACACCGCCTTGTTCGGAGACTTGAATGCGTTTCAATACCAAGATGTTCGGCCTGATGCTGATCGGCACCGCCATGACGCTGACCGGCGCGCCCACCGCCCTGACCGCTCAGGAAGCTGGTCAGCCGGCAGGGTTTCTGGCGGGCGATATCCCTGAAATGCGCGTTGTCGGCGATATCGACCCGACGCTGCGCAAAGCCCAGGCCCTCGTCAACGGCGATGTCATTACCGATACCGACATCGACCAGCGCGTCGCGCTGGTGCTGGCGGCCAATGGCGGCAAGGTTGATGGTGATGAACGGCTGCGGTTGCGGCTGCAGGTGTTGCGCAACCTCATTGATGAAAAACTGCAGGTGCAGGAAGCCGCGAGCAACGACATCCGGATCGCCGACGCCGAAGTCGATCGGTCGTATGATCGCGTGGCTGCCAATTTCAAGCGAACGCCCGCCGCTTTTGAACAATTCCTGCGCGATGCTGGCTCATCGCCAGCGTCGATCAAAGCCCAGATCAAGGGCGAACTGGCGTGGAACCGCGTGCTGCGCCGCAAGGTTGAACCGCTCGTCAACGTCGGTGACGACGAAGTGCAGGCGATCATTGCCAAGTTGAATGCGGCCAAGGGCAAGGACGAATTCCATGTTGGTGAAATTTTCCTGACGGCGACGCCTGAAACCGAAGCCCGGGTAATGGACGATGCCGCGCGCATCGTCGGCCAGATCAGGGGCGGCGCGTCTTTCGTTGCCTATGCCCGGCAGTTTTCCGAAGCCTCCAGCGCCGGCGTCGGCGGCGATCTCGGCTGGGTGCGCGCCGAACAACTCGCCGATGCGGTCAGCCCGGTCGTGACGGCGCTCGCGCCCGGCGCCGGCGCGAGCAGCATCAGCGATCCGATTCGGGTTACCGGTGGTGTGGCGATCATGGCTTTGCTTGAAAAACGCCAGGTGCTCGCGGCCGATCCCGACGCTGCGATCCTGTCGCTGAAACAGATGTCACTACCGTTGCCAGCCGGCATCACCGAGGCGCAGGCGATGATCAAGGTCAAGGAGTTTCAGACCGCCACGCAATCGATGGGTGGCTGCGGCCGGGTCGAGGAAGTCGGCAAGCAACTCGGCGCTGATGTCGCGATCAACGATTCCATTCGCATGAAGGACCTGCCGCCGGCGCTGCAGAACATCCTGAAAGAACTGTCGATAGGCCAGGCCACACCGGCGTTTGGTTCGGCTGCCGAAGGCTTGCGTGTGCTCGTACTGTGCGGCCGCGATGATAGCGCCGCGCAGGTCAAGGCCCCCAGCTTTGATGAAATCTACTCGCAGATGAACGAGGAACGCGTCAACATGCGCGCCCGGCGCTATCTGCGCGATTTGCGCCGCGACGCGATCGTCGATTACCGCTGATGATCGACGCAGCGCTGGCGGGAGGAAGGCCGGCGCTGTCGCCGGCGCCTCTGGCGGTTTCAGTCGGCGATCCCGCTGGCATCGGTCCTGAAATCGTCGCGGCTGCCTGGGCGGCACGCACGGCCCAAAATCTTCCGCCGTTTTTTGCCATCGGTGACCGACGGGCGTTCGCGGCGGTCTGGGATGGACCGATTGCCACGCTGGGCACGCCATCGGATGCCGCTGCTGCCTTTGATTCTGCCCTGCCGTTGATCCAGGTTGATGATCCGGGCGAGATCACGCCCGGCGATCCCAATCTGGCCGGGGCGCGCTGCGCGCTCGACAGCCTGGAAATCGCCGTGGGTCTGGCGCGCAATGGCTTTGCCGGCGGTGTGGTGACCGGGCCGGTATCCAAGGCGCAGCTATACAATATCGGCTTCAACTATCCGGGCCAGACCGAATTTGTCGCCGAACGCTGCGGGATTTCCGCTGCCAATGCCGTCATGATGCTTGCCGGCCCCAGCTTGCGGACGATCCCGATCACCGTCCATTGCCCGATCAGCGACGTGCCGCGCCTGCTAACGACCGATCTTATCATCGCCAAGGCGCGGATTGCGGTACGCGCCCTGTCGCGGGATTATGGCATCGCCCGGCCACGGCTGGTCGTCGCCGGTTTGAACCCCCATGCCGGCGAAAGCGGCACGCTGGGACGCGAAGATCTGGATATCATCCGCCCTGCGATCAAGGCTTTGCTGGCTGAAGATATCGATGTGCGCGGGCCGTTGGCGGCCGATACGATGTTCCACCCCGCTGCCCGCGCGCTCTATGATGTGGCGCTGTGCATGTACCATGATCAGGCGCTCATCCCGCTGAAAACGATACATTTTGATGATGGCGTCAACGTCACCCTCGGCCTGCCGATCGTTCGCACCTCGCCCGATCATGGCACCGCCTTCGGCATCGCCGGCAAGGGCATCGCCAGCCCGCGCGCCATGATCGAGGCCATTCGCATGGCCGGGGAATGCGCCGCACGAAGGCTGGCGGCTTGACCGAGGAAATGGTGCAAACCGCGCTGGCGCGGTTGCCGCCGCTGCGCGAAGTCATCGCGCGCCATGGGCTCAATGCCAAAAAATCGCTTGGTCAGAATTTTCTGCTCGATGGCAATCTGCTTGACCGCATCGCCCGCGTTCCCGGGCCGCTGGCCGGGCAATCGGTCTATGAAGTCGGCCCCGGCCCCGGCGGCCTGACCCGCGCCCTGCTGCGCGCCGGCGCGCGCGTCACGGCGGTGGAACGCGATGATCGCGCCCTGCCCGCACTTGCCGAACTCGCCGCCGTTGCCGATGGACGCCTGACCATCATCGATGCCGATGCCATGGCGGTCGATGCCGCGGCCTTGGCCGGTGATGGCGCGCATGTCGTTGCCAATCTGCCCTATAATATCGGCACCGCGCTGCTGACAGGATGGCTGGCGGGTGACGTCTGGCCGCCGTGGTGGGCAAGCCTGACGCTGATGTTCCAGCACGAAGTCGCACAGCGGCTTGTCGCGGCGCCAGGCAGCGGCGCCTATGGCCGGCTATCGGTGCTGGCGCAATGGCGGACGCGCGCGCGCATCGCCTTCAGCGTGCCACCGCGCGCTTTCATCCCGGCACCCAAGGTGACATCGGCGGTGGTCCATCTCGTGCCGATGGCGCCGTTATCGGCTGCCACCCCGGCAAAGCTGGCAGCCTTGACTGCCGCTGCCTTTGGCCAGCGCCGCAAGATGCTGCGTGCCAGCCTCAAGGGCCTGCCCGGCGCGCTTGACGCCCTGGTTGCGGAAGGAATCAACCCCGAAGCGCGCGCCGAAACCGTGCCGGTCGCGGCATTTGCCGCAGCAGCGGCACGGCTGGGAGGGTAGAGCCTATTTGGTCGCGACGTCGGCAGCCGCAGTTGTCGTGGTCGCAGGCGCCGCTGCCGCAATGGTCGTAGCGGCCGTTGCCGCGGTGGTCGTAGCGGCCGTTGCCGCGGTGGTCGTAGCGGCCGTCGCCGCGGAGGCAATCGCCGCCTGCAACCGCGCAGCCCCGCTGCAATCCGCCTTGCACAGCGCCTTCATGCGCGCGAGATTGACTTGCGCCCGCGCCGTTGCACCCCGGGCGATATAGGCCTTGCCCTGTCCTTCCAATGACACCAGATCGGACGGGTTGAGCGCCAGCGCTTCGCGATAATATTTTACTGCCTTGCCGGGCAGGCCCAGCTTTTCATAGCCCATGGCGATTCCGGAAAACGCCGCGACATTTTTGGGGTCACTCGCCAAAGCCGATTCATACGCATCGATTGCCGCGTTGGCGTCGCCACGCGCCAGCGCCGCTTTGCCCTGTTCGGCCATGCGCAGCGACTGGGGCTTGATAATGTCATCGGCACCGGGGCCAGTGGCACCGATCGCCATGCTGGAGACAGTGCCCATCAGCAACAGCAGCACAGGCAGGGTCCAGTCGAAACGCATGTCACGGTCCTCATCGATCGATCCCAACGCTAGCAGACCCGTTGCAGCCTTGCGATGAAGAATCCGTCGCACCCCTGACCCCCTGGAGACAATACGCAACTAGTTACGGAATCTTCAACGCCCGGGATGCAAAATGGTTCCGGAAAAAACGTCGGATGGACGGCACAAAATGCCGTGACCCGCGCTTCGGCTTCGGCCGGCAACAACGAACAGACAACATAGGTCAGCCATCCACCGGGCCGTACCAGCGTTGCCGCCAGCGCCAACAGCCGATCCTGCTCGCCCTCCAGCTTTACCAGTCGTTCCGGGGTCAGCCGCCAGCGCGCTTCGGGATTACGCCGCCAGGTGCCGGTCCCCGAACAGGGAGCATCGACGAGAACATGATCGGCCAACCCGACAAGATCGGTGAGCGCTTCGGTTTCGCGGCGCGGATTGAGCAAGCGGATTTCGACATTTTCAACCCCGGCGCGTGCCAGGCGTTGCGGCAGTGCGGACAAGCGACCGCGATCGGTGTCGCTGGCAATCAACCGCCCCTGCCCGTGCATCAGCGCCGCCAGCGCCAGCGTTTTGCCGCCCGCACCTGCGCACAGATCAACCACTGTTTGTCCAGGCTGGGCGCCAACCGCCAGCGCCGCGAGTTGCGACCCTTCATCCTGCACTTCGATCTTGCCGGCATGAAAGGCCGGCAGCGTTTCGACGTTCAAGCCGGCAGGCGCCCGGATCCCTGCCGGCGACAGGCTGGTTGCGACCAGTTCAGGAAGCTCGGCCAACACTTCGTCCCGGCTCGCCTTTAACGTATTGACCCGCAGATCGAGCGGCGCGCGGGCAAGCAGCGCCGCGACCTGGGCCTGGCTATCCTTGCCGAAGCGGGTGCGCAGCATGTCGAGTTGCCAGCCCGGCGCCTGTGACACGCGCGCCTCGGGCTCGCCCGCCACCAGCGCAGCCGGCGCATGGCCTTCGCCCCCGAACAGCGCCAGCAATTCGGGCGCTTGCGCCCGGGCATGGCCGATCAGCGCGGCGCGGCCGGTATCAGGCGGCGTGCCGATGCTGCGGATAACGTCGAACACCAGGTCGCGAACCGCGCGGCGATCCTTTGACCCGGCATAGCGGCGGGTGGTGAAATAACGCTGGACGATCGTGTCTGCCGCCGCACCGCCGGTGCGCGCCGCGGTGACGGCCTCGTCAAGACATTCGATGGCCGCCTGTACCCGTGCGGCCGGTGTCATGCGCCGGCGGTCGGGTAATTGGGGGCTTCACGCGTGATGGTCACATCATGGACATGGCTTTCGCGCAGGCCGGCGTTGGTGATGCGGATGAATTCCGCCCGCTGGCGAAACTCATCCAGCGTTGCCGAGCCGGTATAGCCCATCGCCGCTTTTACCCCACCGACCAGTTGATGGAGCACCGCCGTCGCCGGGCCCTTGTAGGGCACCTGGCCCTCGATCCCTTCGGGCACCAGCTTCAACTGGTCCTTGATGTCCTGCTGGAAATAGCGATCCGCCGAGCCGCGCGCCATGGCAGCGACACTGCCCATGCCGCGATAGCTTTTATAGGTGCGGCCCTGCCACAGGAAGGTATCGCCCGGCGCTTCCTCGGTGCCCGCCAGCAAACTGCCGACCATGACCGCCGCAGCGCCCGCCGCCAGTGCCTTGGCGACATCGCCCGAGGTACGCAGGCCGCCATCGGCAATCACCGGAATGCCCAACTTTGCAGCCGCTTCCGCGGTATCGATGATCGCAGTCCATTGCGGCACGCCCACACCGGCGACCACGCGCGTGGTGCAAATCGAGCCCGGGCCGATGCCGACCTTGATACCATCGGCGCCGGCATCGATCAGCGCGCGCGCTGCCGCTGCGGTGGCGACATTACCGGCGATGACCTGGGCGTTGCTCGACATTTTCTTGATCCGCGCGACCGCTTCGGCAACCCGGTCGCTATGGCCGTGCGCCGTATCGACGATGATCAGGTCGCATTCGGCATCGAGCAGCGCTTCGGTGCGTTCATAGCCGAGGTCGCCAACGGTCGTGGCGGCGGCAACGCGCAAGCGGCCGGCAGCGTCCTTGGTGGCGGCAGGATAGGTAACGGCGCGTTCGATATCCTTGACAGTGATCAAGCCGATGCAATGGCCAGCATCATCGACAACCAGCAATTTTTCGATGCGGTGGGCGTGCAGCAGCCGCCGGGCTTCGTCCTCGTTGGTGCCGGGCCGGACAGTGACCAGATTGGTGCTGGTCATCAGCTCCGAAATCGGCTGGTCGACATTGCCGGCAAAGCGCATGTCGCGGTTGGTGACGATGCCGACAAGCCGGCCATCGCGTTCGACCACCGGGAAACCCGAAATACGATGCCGCGCCATCAGCGCCCGCGCATCGCCGAGAGTCTGGTCGGGCGTCATCGTCACCGGATTGACGACCATGCCGCTTTCGAACCGCTTGACCTGGCGCACGGCATAGGCCTGTTCTTCGACGGTCAGATTGCGGTGCAGCACCCCGATGCCGCCGGCCTGCGCCATCACAATGGCCATATCGGCCTCGGTGACGGTATCCATCGCCGATGACATCACCGGAATGTTGAGCTTGATGCCGCGCGTCACCAGCGTCGAGGTATCGGCCATGCTCGGCAACACCGCCGACGCGGCAGGAACGAGCAGCACATCGTCGAATGTGAGGCCGAGGCGAATTTGCATGGGGGTGGTGACTCCGATCACGATGAGTCGCCACCTCATAGGCGGCAGCCCCCGAAAATGAAAGGGGGCGCGGGTTTCACCCCACGCCCCCGGTTCAATGTTTGTGTGCCGAAAGCTTCAGGCCGCCGGCGCCGGCTGGTTGAGAAACACCATCCAATATTGCGCCAGCTCCTCGCGGGCGCCGCCCTTGACCGCACCGAGTGCCGCCATGGCGCCGGGCTTGTCACCGCTACGGCCCAGCGACACGCCGAGCCGCAGGTTGACGATCGACTGATCGACCCCGGCTGCACCGACGACCGATTTGTAAATCGCCGCCGCCTTGGCAAATTCGCCATAGCCATAATAGGCATCAGCGGTGCCCAGCGCGAGCTTGGGGTTGGCCTTGCTTTCCTTTTCCAGCCCCGGCAGCGCCTGGCGATCAGCGGCCACCTTGGCGTCGGCAGTCTTTTTCAGTTCGGCGACCAACGGCTTGCTGGCAACGAGCATATTGCGGCGAATGCCCTCATTAATGGCGAATTGCGCTTCGCCATACAGCGAACGACCCAGTGCGGTATCGGCATATTCGACAAAGTCGCGTTCGCCGTTGAGCGCGTTGGCCGCCGCCTGCAACCGCAGAAAGTCGAGTTCGGTGGGGTCATCGATCGTGGGATATTTGTCCCGCGTGATCACCAGCACATCGCGCCAGTTGACCGCATTGGGATAGGTTTCAACGAGGCCAATCGCCGCCTGCTGGACGGCGGCCGTCTGCTTGCCATCATAAGCAATGGCCAGGCGACGGCGATACCAGGCTTCATCGGGCACAACGCCCGCAGCCTTTTTGGCATTGATCGCCTTGGTCAGCGAATCGACGGCCTTGGCCGATTGCTTCTGGGCAAAATACAGTTCAGCCAAACCAACGATCGAATCCGAATCGCCGGGGTTCATCACCACCAGCTTTTCAAAAGCCCGGGTTGCAGTGTTGTAATCCTTGCGGCCCAGCGCGAGCGCGCCGATGTTACGCAGAAACTTGGGCTGGTCCTCCGCCGAAACACGCCCGGTATCGAGCAACGCCTGCAGGGTTTTCTCGGTAAGCAGATTGTCCTTGAGGCCAATGGCGGCATTCAGCTTCATCAGCATCGTCGTATAGGCATCGTCAGCTTCTGTCGGCGGCACGGCATCGAGACCGGTAAGCGTCGTCAAGGCGCCGGCATTATCGCCTGCCTGCAACTGCTTTTGCGCCGCCGAAAGGCCAACGGCATAAGGTTTGGAAAGCTTGGGCGGCTTGGGCGCTTCGACCTTGGGTGGCTTGGCATCCTTGGCAATCACCGGCGCTGCAGCCAACGCCGCACCCGCCAGAAGAACAGCCGCCAGGCTGCGCTTAAACATCTTCATCAATCGACCTCCCATGGACTCTTGCCGTTCGGCTAGGCCATTGACTGCCCCCCGGTCAACAATCGCGTGCTATCGGCGTCAAAAAACTGCCGCCTTGATGCAATGTCTAGTGGCAAGCTGGTGAATAACGTTTGAACGGCCAGCGCGCATCAAAACGAAAAAGGCCGGCCCCGCAATTTGCGGAACCGGCCCTTTTTCAAAAATCAGCGTCGCTGAAGCGAAGCTTACTTCTTGACGGCTTCCTTGGCAGCATCAGCAGCCTGGTCAGCGCCGGCCTTGACGGCATCAGCAGCGGCATCGGCACCAGCAGCGGCGCCATCGGCGACGGCTTCGGCACCAGCGGCCATGGCATCGGCGGCAGGAGCGGCCATTGCATCAGCAGCCGGAGCTGCTTCGGTGGTGGCCATCGCATCAGCAGGTGCTGCTTCGGTGGTTGCTGCTGGCTCAGCGGCCTTTTCGCCGCAAGCGGCCAGGAGTGCGAGGCTGGCAACAGCCGCGAGGGTAAGAGCAGTCTTCATTGGTAATTCTCCGTCACATGGTTCCGCGCAGTCCCCGCGCGTTTCGCCCCATACAGAGAAACACTGCCGTTGCGAAGCACTAAGATTCCGGCGCATCAATGGCGCATGAACCGCATCTCTCCATTGGTCGCAACGCAGCGTCTGCTCATCGCAACGTCGCTTATCGCCGGGCTCGGCTACCCTTGGCTCGAAGGGCATCTCGCGCCGGTCGCAGCGATGATTCTCAAGGGGTTGGGCGTCGGGCTACTGGCGATTGTGGCGCTGCTGTCGCCGGGGCAGCGCTGGCTGGCGGCGATCATGGCGGCGGGTGCGCTGGGCGACGTCCTGCTCGAATTGCCGGGCGGGCTGGTGCCGGGTGGCGGCAGCTTTGCCATTGGTCATGTCGTGGCCATGATATTTTATGCGCGCAACCGCCGGCAACCGCCGCTGCCGGTTGCCAGCATCGCTGCGGCCGGGCTGATTCTTTACGGCCTCGCCATGCCGGCGCTGGTGTTGCCCGCCGGCACGCCGATGGGGGCGTTGATGCTGTATGCCGTGCTGCTCTGTGGCATGGCCGCCGCCGCCCTGATCAGTCGCTTTCCGCTGGCCTTGACGGCAGCAGGGGCGCTGCTGTTCGTGCTGTCGGACACATTTCTGGTCATGCGGCTCGGCGGGCGCATCATCGGCTCGCCGACAATTCACGGCCTGATTGTCTGGTATGGCTATTATCTCGGCCAGCTCGGCATCTTTGCCGGCATCTTCCGGTCACCGGCAGCTCGATGATCGAAGCGCTGGGCGAACTGATCGAGCGCGGTGGCTATGCCGGCATCATGTTGCTGACCTTCATCGAAACGGTGTTTCCGCCATTGCCATCCGAAGTGTTCATGCCGATGGCCGGATTTGTCGCGGCGCGCGGGTCGCTGACCCTGCCCGGCGTCATCGCTGCCGGCACGCTGGGCACACTGGCCGGCGCCTGGTTCTGGTATATCGTCGGGCGCGCCGTCGGGCTTGACCGGGCGCGCCAGCTTGCGGCCCGCCATGGCCGCTGGCTGACGCTGCGCCCCACCGATATCGACCGCGGCGTCACCTGGCTCGACCGCCATGGCGCCCCGGTCATGCTGTTTGGCCGCATGGTGCCCGGGCTGCGCGGCGTCATCTCGATTCCGGCCGGCATCGCCCATATGCCGATTGGGCGCTTTTTGCTGTTCTCGGGAATCGGCAATGCGGTGTGGACAACTCTGCTGATGACCGCCGGTCACCAGCTTGGCAGCAATTACGTGCGGGTCGCAATCTGGCTGGCGCCCGCATCCCCGATTGTGATCGGTGTGATTGCTGTCGTCTATGTCTGGCGGTTGCTCACCTTCAATCGTCGCTGATGTCGCCGCCGGTGTCGGAACCCGGTGCACCGGTTTCCGCTTCGTCGCCATCGTCCTCGGCGGGGATCAGCGCTGCGGAAACGACATGTTCGCCGTCGGCAACATCGAACAGCGTTACCCCCAGCGTCGAACGGCCCTTGATGCCGACCTGGCCGACCATGGTACGGATCAACTTGGCCTGGTCGGTGACGAGCATCAGCTGGTCGCCATCCTTGGCGGTGAAGCTGGCGACGACATCGCCATTGCGATCGCTGTCGCCGATGTTGCGGATGCCTTGGCCGCCGCGACCCGACAGACGATATTCGAACGCCGATGATCGCTTGCCAAAGCCATTGGCGGTAACCGTGAGGATGAATTCCTCGCCACCGGCAAACTGCGCCATGCGGGTTTCGGAAAGGATGCGTTCACCCGGTTCGGCCTTCCAGCCGGCGGCCTTGAGATAATCCTCACGCTCCTGCGGGGTGGCGGCAAAGGCCTTGAGGATCGACATCGAGATGACCTGGTCACCCGCCGCCAGCAACATGCCGCGCACGCCTGTCGAGGTGCGCGAGACGAATTCACGCACATCATCAACCGAAAACCGAATCGCCTTGCCGCTGCGCGCCGCGAGAAATACATCATCGGCTGCATCGCACAGTGCCACCGCGATCAAGCGATCATCATCGCCATCTTCAAACCGAATGGCGAGCTTGCCCGCCGTCGGCACATTGGTGAAGGCATCCATGCTGTTGCGCCGCACATTGCCTTTGGCGGTGGCGAACATGACGTGCAGCCGGCCCCATTCGGCCTCATCCTCGGGCAGTGGCAGCACCGACGTGATGGTTTCGCCCGTTGCCAGCGGCAGCAGGTTGTTGAGGCTGCGGCCCTTGGCTTGCGGGCTGCCGACCGGCAACTTCCAGACCTTCTGGCGATAAACCTTGCCGGCGCTGGAAAAAAACAACACCGGATTGTGCGTCGATGTCACGAACAGGTTGGTGACGACATCTTCATCCTTGGTCGACATGCCCGAACGGCCCTTGCCGCCACGGCGCTGGGCGCGGTATTCCGCCAGCGCGACGCGCTTGATCCAGCCCGAATGGGTGACGGTAACGACCATGTCTTCGCGCTCGATCAGGTCTTCATCGTCAAGATCATCGCCGCCGACGACGATTTCGCTGCGGCGCTTGGTGGCGAATTTGTCGCCGACTTCCTCGATTTCGGCGCGCAGCACGGCATACAGCTTCACCCGGTCGCCGAGAATTTCGAGCAGGCCGGTAATCGCGCCGGCGAGTTCCTTCAACTCATCGCCGATTTCTTCACGGCCCAGCGCGGTCAGCTTGGCCAGCCGCAGCTCCAGGATGGCGCGAACCTGGATTTCGCTGAGCCGGATCGTGGCGGCATCGGGGGCAAACTCACCAGCTTCGACAAGATCGAGATAAGGGCGGACTTCGGCGGCATCCCAATCGCGCGCCATGAGCGTTTCACGGGCGTCGGCCGGGCTTGCCGAACCGCGAATGGTTCGCACGACCTCATCGAGATTGGCAACCGCGATGACAAGGCCGATCAAGATGTGCGCCCGCTCGCGTGCCTTGGCGAGTTCGAACTTGCTGCGCCGCGTGATCACTTCCTCGCGGAACTGCACAAAGGCCTGGATGATATCGCGCAGCCCCATCAATTCGGGGCGGCCGCCGCGAATGGCGAGCATGTTGATGCTGAACGTCTGTTGCGCCGGGGTGTGGCGATAGACCTGGTTGAGCACGACTTCAGCGGTGGCGTCGCGCTTCAATTCCATGACGATGCGCACGCCTTCGCGATTGGATTCGTCGCGCAGGTCGGAAACGCCTTCGATCCGCTTGTCCTTGACCGCATCGGCGATCTTTTCAACCAGCGCATTCTTGCCCTGCTGGAACGGGATTTCGGTCAGCACCAGGCTGCGTTTTTCGCCGCGACCTTCTTCGACGACGAAACGCGAGCGGATGACAATGGTGCCGCGCCCGGTTTCATAGGCAGTGCGCAGGCCGGTCGTGCCAACGATCAACGCGCCGGTGGGGAAATCGGGCGCCGGCAGATGCTTCATCAGGTCTTCGACGCTGATCGTCTGGTCATCGAGCCAGGCGCGGACGGCATCGATGACTTCGCCCAGATTGTGCGGCGGGATATTGGTCGCCATGCCGACAGCAATGCCCGAGGCGCCGTTGACGAGCAGGTTGGGAAAACGCGCCGGCAACACAACGGGCTCGGATTCCGAACCGTCATAATTGTCCTGAAAATTGACGGTGTCCTTGTCGATATCGGCGAGCAGCGCTTCGGCGGTCTTGGCCAGCCGTGCTTCGGTGTAGCGCATCGCGGCGGGCGCATCGGGGTCCATCGAGCCGAAATTGCCCTGGCCATCGATCAGCGGCAGGCGCAACGACCAATCCTGCGTCATCCGCGCCAGCGCATCATAGATCGAGCTATCGCCATGCGGGTGATATTTACCCATTACATCACCGACGATACGCGCCGATTTGCGATAGGGCTTGTTCGCCGTGAAGCCGCTTTCATGCGCGCCCCACAGGATGCGGCGATGCACCGGCTTCAGGCCATCGCGCACATCGGGGAGCGCGCGTGAAACGATGACCGACATGGCATAATCGAGAAAACTCGTGCGCATTTCGGTGACGATCGAGATCGGCTGAATGTCGGGCTCACCGGCGGACGGCGGCGAAATTACGGAATCCATGGGGTTTTTCTGGGCCTTGCCTGCGGGTGTCGCGGATGTACCATGATTAGGCCAAGGCGCTGCGAAACGCCAGAGATTTGGCACCTGGGAACCGGGAGGAACGGCTCAGCGCTCCGACCCTTCGACACCAGCCGGGCCGATGTTGGCCCGAACCCCAGCCCGATTGCCAGATCGTGCCAATCCGGATTTGTCGACTCGATCAACCGTATTTTCCAGTCGCGCCGCCATTCCTTGGTCGCTTTTTCACGCGCGATGGCCAGTTCGATATCGCCGAATTGTTCGAACCACATGAGATGTTTGCAGCCATAGCGTTTGGTGAAACCGGGCAGCAGGCCCTGCCGATGCTGCGAAACACGCTTCATGAGATCGGACGTCACGCCGATGTAAAGCGTGCCGCGCGGCTGGCTCGCCATGATGTAGACGAACCCTCCGCGTTCCATGGCACTCCCTTTACCCGTCATGCCGGCGATGGCCGGCAACCACTTTGAAGAAAGTACCGGCCCCTCAATACGAGTGCAAACGGCATTCAGCGAAGGGCGGTGCGGCATGTGACGCCTGCCCGTCCAGGCGCCGCAATGGATGCCGGCCTTCGCCGGCATGACGCAGGTCCCCATCCGTGCCACGAAGCCGCAAGCGCGCCCGCGCAAGTGACATTGCACGCCCCTCACGCTAGGGACACGCCATGACGAGCCCCTTCACCCAATTCGCGCTGTGGTTTGCCGAAGCAAGCGCGACCGAACCCAGCGACCCCAACGCCTTTGCGCTGGCGACAGCGACCGCTGATGCGCGGCCATCGGTGCGGATTGTCCTGCTGAAATTCTGGGATGACCGCGGCTTTTGCTTTTACACCAATCTCGATAGCCGCAAGGGCGGTGAACTTGCCGCCAACCCGCAGGTTCACATGGATTTTCACTGGAAGTCGCAGGCGCGCCAGGTGCGCATCGCTGGCCGCGCCGAACTGGTGCCCGATGCCGAAGCCGATGCCTATTTCGCCACAAGGGCGCGCGAATCGCAGATCGGTGCCTGGGCATCGCTGCAATCGCAGCCGCTGCCCGACCGCGCCAGTTTCGACGCCCGCATCGCCGAATTCACCGCGCGCTTTGCTGGCGCTGATGTGCCGCGCCCTGAGCGCTGGTCGGGCTGGCGCGTCGTGCCCGACGCCATCGAATTCTGGCAGGACCGCGACAATCGCCTCCACGAACGCACGCTGTTCACCCGCACCGAAACCGGCTGGACGACGGGGCTGCTCTATCCATGACGCCGGCCGAAACCGAGCGCGCGCGACTGACGCGGTCGGCGGCGCTGGCGTCATCAGCCGTTGCCCTGACACTGCTCGGGCTCAAGGCCTGGGCGGCCTATGCCACCGGCAGCGTCGCCATGCTGGGGAGCCTTGCTGATACGACTCTCGATCTCATTGCTTCGATGCTGACGCTGTTTGCCGTCGGGTTGGCGGCGGCCCCGGCCGATGATGACCATCGCTTTGGCCATGGCAAGGCCGAAGCGATAGCCGCGCTGATGCAGACTCTGCTGATCATTGGCAGCGCCGTTGCCATCCTGTGGCGCGCCATCATCAGCTTTGGCATCCCGGATCTGCCGCGCGCGCCCGAAGTCGGCATCGGGGTATCGCTGGCTGGCATCGGGCTGACACTGGCGCTCGTCGCCTGGCAGAAAAGCGTCGTGAAGCGGACCGGATCGATCGCCATCAGCACCGATTCGCTGCATTATCAGAGTGACTTGTTGCTCAATGCCTCGGTCATCGTGGCTTTTGTGCTCGATGTGCTGATGGGGCTGCACGGCGCCGATGCGGTGCTCGGCATCGTCATTGCGCTGTGGATCGCCTGGAGCGCCGTCCGCTCGGCGCGCCATGCCATCGACATGCTGATGGACCGCGAATGGCCGCAGGCCCGCCGGGCCCGGGTCGCTGAAATTGCCATGTCGGTGCCCGGCGTTGAAGATGTCCATGACCTCAGGACGCGATCGAGTGGCGTTTCCGATTTCATCCAGTTCCACATATGGCTGGCACCGGATATGACCGTGCAGGCAGCGCATGATATCGTCGACACGATCGAAGCGCGGCTGCATCACGAATTTTCCGACGCTGAATGCTTCATCCATATCGACCCGCGCGGCCATCGCGACACCGTTCCCGCTTGAAAGCCCACTCCATGCGACTGCCGTTTGTTCAGATCGATGCCTTTGCCGATGCGCCGTTCACCGGCAATCCGGCAGCGGTAATGGCGCTGGCGGGGTGGTTGCCCGATGCCGTGCTGCAAGCGATCGCGCAGGAAAACAACCTCGCCGAAACCGCCTTCATCGTGCCCTGCCCCGACCCCGAAACCGCCGATTTCGATCTGCGCTGGTTCACGCCGGGCGTTGAAGTCGCGCTTTGCGGCCATGCCACGCTCGCCAGCGGGCATCTGGTGCTCAGTTCCGTACCCGCGTTGCAGATCGTGCGCTTTTCCACCCAGCGCGCCGGCGTGTTGACGGTTGAACGCGATGGCGCCGGCTATCGCATGGGCTTGCCCAGTTGGCCGGCGCGCGATGCCATAACCGGCGCTGACCGTGACGCACTGGCCTGCGCGCTGGGCGCTGGCCCGGCCGAGCTATGGGGCCGCGGCGATGATTATCGTGTCGCGGTATTTGAAAGCGCAGCCCAGGTGCGCGCGCTCAGCCCCGATTATCGCGCCATCATCGCCTTGCAAACCGGCCGCGACCTGATGATCGTCGCCACAGCGCCGGGCACCGGCGATGCCAGCGGTGCCGATGTCGTGTCCCGGGTGTTCGTTCCCGAAGCCGGGGTCGATGAAGACAGTGTCACCGGATCAGCGCACGCGATCATCGCGGCTTATTGGGCACAACGCCTCGGCCGCGATAGCTTCACGGCGTTTCAGGCCAGCCGGCGCGGTGGCCATGTCGGCGTAACGCTGGCGGGCGACCGCGCCATGTTGGCAGGCTCGGCACGAACCGTGATCGAGGGTGAATTCATCCTGGCGTGACAATCGCCCCCCCCTCCCCTACATCGCCGCGATGACTGCGCGCGCCTTTCAAAAAATGCACGGCCTGGGCAATGACTTCATTGTGTTCGATGCCCGTGCCGAACCGTTGGCGATGACCCCGGCGCTGGCGCGGGCGCTCGCTGATCGCCACACCGGCATCGGCTGCGACCAGTTGATAATCGTCGGCCCCGGCAGCGCTGCAAATGCCGTTTCCGCGCGCTTCTGGAACCATGATGGCAGCGAATCACCTGCTTGCGGCAATGGCAGCCGCGCCGTCGCGGCGCTGGTCGGCGGCAGCATGACCATCGAAACCGCCGGCGGCAGGCTCAGTGCCAGCGCCGCGGCCGATGGTGCCACCGTCGACATGGGCGTCCCGAATTTTGATTGGGACGCCATTCCGCTGGCCTATGCAATGGACACGCGCAGCCTGCCGCTTGCCTGGGATGACCTCGCCGGCCCGGGTGTCGCCAATGTCGGCAACCCGCATGTGGTGTTCTTCGTCGCCGATCCCGACGCCGTGCCGCTCGAAACCCTGGGGCCGCGTATAGAGACCGATCCGGTATTTCCCGATCGCGTCAATGTCGGGGTTGCCGCACTGCCGGCGCGCGATCGCATGGTCTTGCGAGTCTGGGAACGCGGCTCCGGCCTGACCCGTGCCTGTGGCACCGGCGCGGTTGCTGCCGTTGCCGTGGCGCAGCGCCGCGGCCTTGCCGATGCCCGCGTCACCGTTACGCTGCCGGGCGGCGATCTGGTCATCACCCGTGCTGACAATGGCCATCTGCACATGGCCGGCCCGGCTACCCTTGCCTTTACCGGCGCAATCGATCTGGAGCGTTTCACATGAGTTGGCTCGATCGGCTGAAAACCGGGCTGACCCAGTCGACCGCCCGCCTCGGTGACAGTCTTTCCGGCCTGGCGACTGGCACGCTGCCGCTCGATGATGACCGGCTCGACACGATCGAGGAGGCGCTGATTGCCGCCGATCTTGGCCCTGC